>JAQWBU010000064.1 GCA_028706195.1 Eubacteriales bacterium | reverse complement strand
AGCAGGTCATCGCGCTCCATGCGTCTGATCACTCCGCGAGCCCCTTTATGATTGGTGATGTATGTAGGATCTCCGGAGAGGAAATAGCCAACAAGCTGATTGATCGGATTGTAGCCTTTCTCTTCCAACGAAACCATCACTTCCGCCATAATGTCGTGAGCTTGCTTCTTACGATCTGTAATTATTTCGAAGCGTGCTGTATCACCATGATCCATTAAAATCCCTCCATTTTCATCTGTTTTACAGTTTAACATCAATCAGAGACTGCAGCTATTACGAATGAGTCCTCACGTTCGCACAATCTGACCTGAAGCAAATCGCCTCTTGATATGCTGACAAGGGTATCAGGCTCAACAATTGCCGGAAGGTAATCTTCCGTATAACCATGCCATCTGCCTTGTTCGTCTTCTCTTTCTGCTAAAACACTTCTGCTCTGACCCAATCTTTTGTCAATTGCTCTTCTGGCCAGAGTTTCCGCCATATCATGCATGCGCCCCGCCCGCTCGCGCTTTACATCTCCCGGCACCTGATCAGTCATGGCATAAGCCGCCGTATTTTCGCGACGCGAAAAACGAAAGACATGAATGCGCATGAATTCCATTTCCTCACAAAAATCCAAAGTATCCTGAAAATCCTGTTCCGTTTCGCCCGGGAAACCGACAATTATATCTGTGCTTAAACCCGCTTCAGGCAGATATTTCCGTATGATTCCTACGGCCTCACGAAAACTTGAACGCGTGTCGCGACGCCGCATAGACCTGAGAATATTGTCACTACCGCTTTGCAGAGAAAGGTGAAAATGTGGACAGGCGCGATCTAATTTGGCATAACGTCTCATAAACTCGTCTGTTATAATTCCCGCTGCGTCCAGTGAACTCAGACGCAGACGGATCAGACCGGGAATCTGATTCAAGTCCTCCAACAGATCGATCAGAGTCGGGGCTTCAGGGTCTTTTCGCCAATCGCAGGCATAGGAATTGAGGTTAGTTCCGGTGAGCACCAGTTCGCCGTAGCCGGCAGCCACAAGTTTCTCTGCTTCACACAGAATTGCTTCCACTTTACGGCTACGCGCGGGCCCGCGCGCCATTGTAGTGGCGCAATAGGAGCAGTGATTATCACAGCCATCCTGAATTTTAAGATAAGCTCTGGTTTCTTCCGGAAAGGCAGTGCCGGGGAGTTCTTCATATTGTGACCATAAGGGGTTGCCGCGATCAAAAACTAAGCTTTCCACTTGTCCTGACTTCTCGTTCGAATTCCTCTTTTCTTCAAGTTTTCTTTTGATTTTGTTCAGCAGGTGAGAGCGGCCTACAGTACCTATAGCAAGATCGCAGAGGGATCCCAGATCATAAAGCTCCGAATGACAGCCGCTGCAGACAATGAGCGCGTCCGGATTTTGCTTACGATAACGTCTCAGCATTTGTCTGCATTTGCGGCCAGCTTCAGCCGTCACCGTACATGAATTCAATACATAGACATCTGCAAACTCATCTGCAGGAACGACCTGAAAACCAGCAGCCGCCGCCTCGTTATTGAGTGCATCCATCTCGTACTGATTCGTCTTGCAACCTAGAGCCTGCGAAGCAAATTTAATTTGTGCGTTTTTGTTCATTAGTCTTTCCAACAATTTTTCTTCATAATATCCAGAGGATTTAACAGTTTCATCCTATGATACAAGAGGAGAACATCCTAGTATATTTTCTCGCTTTAATATAGACTAAAATAGATAAATTCGGAGGTTATATGCAACGTTGTCAAGTTTTGCTTTCAGATGTCGAGCGCGTTAAAGATTTCGTGCGGCTCGTCAACCAGTATCCTGGTCAGATAAACATTGTTTCCGGCCCTTACGTTGTTGACGCCAAATCGATTATGGGCATTTTCAGCTTAAATCTGAACGAGCCGGTCACTGTTGAAATCAGAGATGACGTACCTGCCGAACTAATGGAGCGCTTAGCTCCATTTTCTATCTGTGAGAACAATAACAACAAATCTTAGTTATAAATACAGTCTTCCCAAATAAAAAAGAGCCGAACGGCTCTTTTTATTTCCATTTAAAAACTGCGGTTTTCAGCTAGACACCGCGGCCGGTCAACAAATAAAGAACCATCGACAGCACTGCGAACGATACGGCAAACACAACCGTCAAACGAGCTAAAACCGCATCGCGTGTGCGTTTCTTCGTTTTTCCGTAAAATGTGTCGGAGCTTTCTCCAGAGAGCGCTCCCAAACCTTTAGATTTGGACTCTTGAAACAAAACACTGAGAATTAAGCCTATACACACGATTACATAAATTATGCCAAGGACTATTTGTAAGGTATCCATTAATAACCTCCATGAGCTACTATACGCCGAATGATGATATCACATAGACGGGTGAAAAGGCAAATAATTTCAAAATACCGACATAGCCCCAGATTGATAGATCAAACGAAGAGGACCTGATTCTCCAAAAAGAAATGTTGATGAATGTCCATATACAATTCTTTCAGCTTAGCAAAAGTCAGTTCGTAGGTCTGACAGCAGTCCGGTGGCGGCGTGAAATCATTAGTCACGCGTTTCAAGTCATGCAGCAGAGTCCCGATTATTTCATGTTCAGAAATGAGTGTCGCTCTGTCGTATTCCTCACCATCAAGCATCAGTTGAAACTCTGAACGTTCTTCTCTGGTCATGTGCACAGTCAGTTCAGCATTAAACTGAGAAAACTTCTTGTACAGCCGAGAAAGCTCATCAGCGTGTTCTTCATAGTGAACCCGGAGCAGAATCGGCAAATATTCCCCAATTTCAGCAAGAAGCTTTTCTTCGACCCTGTGATGGTGCTTAATTATGTAAGCAATTAACTTCTTCTTATCTTCAGGCTGATAAAGTTTGAGGGCTTCTTTGAAGCTAAGGTTTCTTTCAGATTCATGCACATTATTCAGCTGCTTAATGAACTCGTCCGGATCGAGATTCTTGACCTTCGTGAGATCCAGAAGTTTTTTCGAGCTTTCACAACAGTAGTCAATACCGTATTCAGACAGAAGCTTGATAATATCTGGATTGTCTTTGACCGCCTCAGCAATTGTCATATGTTGATTAATCATAACTGCAGCTCCTCAATTAATGTTTTTATTGCCGAAATTATAACATCAGCAAGTAGAAACTTTAGTAACATAAGCTGTTAATCCATGCTTTAACGAGTTTAAAATTTACATTAATCTGCTAGATTATATATTAAAATTAATTTTTAGGTTCCTTTTGTTTGCGATGGAATAGAGAGGTATAGATGAACTGTTCTCTGATCGATATTGGCGGTAACACAATCAGGCTCAAAGTCTACAAGTTAAGTGGAGATAAATACGAAAGACTTTTCTCAAAAAAGGTTGTCGCAGGAATGGCCACCTATATCGAGGACAAGAAGTTGAGCAAAAAGGGAATACGCAAGCTGATCAAGGTGCTCAACTCGCTGAAGATGATGCATGACTTGATGCAAGGAGACAGATTGGATGTTTTCGCCACTGCTTCACTGCGCAATATTACTAACGCCGGCGAAGTTCAGTCACAGGTGAATATGGAAACCGGCATTGAGATTCAACTGATTTCAGCAGAAGAGGAAACACGGCTGGGATTTCGCGGTTCCCGCCACCGTTATAATTTTCACCGGGGCATGAGCATGGATATTGGCGGAGGAAGCACCGAAATCACCAAGTTTGAGGACGAGACTATCTGCGACATGTTCACACTCTCTGACGGGAGCCTGTCCTGTTACAGCCGTTTTGTACCAAAAATACTGCCTAAGAAGAGTCACTTTAAAGCTATCGATAAACATTTCAAAAATATGCTGCCACCCAGTGAATTTTATGATGAAAAACTGGTTGGAGTGGGCGGCACTGTCCGCGCAATCGGCAATGTTTTACAGGAATGGCAAGGACTGGAAGATAATGTCAGATATGATCTTTCTCAAATCAGAGATCTCAAGAAGGCAATCGCTGATCGGGATAAGGATGTCATCAGGACAATCCTGCAAGTTGCCCCTGAGAGAGTTCACACCATCGGGCCGGGCACGCAAATATTGCTCACCTGCATGGAAAATTTCAAACTTAATGAAGTCTTTGTTTCCGATTTAGGACTAAGAGAAGGTTACATGCTGGACCTCCTCGATAAAGGATTAAGAGGATGACTGAATTCACAAGTAAATTCATGCAGAACCGTGAACTTTCCTGGCTGCAATTTAACCTGCGAGTCCTGGAAGAAGCTGAAGACACCAGCGTTGAGGAACTGGAGCGCCTGCGCTTCGTCAGCATCTTCACCAGCAACCTGGATGAATTCTTCATGGTGCGGGTCGGCTCTCTTTACGATCTGAGTCAGTTAAAGAAGGAATATCGAGAGAACAAAACCGGCCTCAGTGCTCAGGAACAACTAGATCTTATTTATGAAGTCATGCCGGAACTTTACCGTCGGCGTGACGAAATCTACGCCCAGGTCATAGCTGATCTGCGTCAGCATCAGATCCACAACCAATATTACGACGAACTGAGTGGAGCATCTCTGGATTTCGCTAATAACTATTACAAAAAGCAAATAGCTCCTGTGATTACACCTCAGATAATCGATTCATCCCGCCCCTTCCCCATGCTGGAAAATAAGAAACTATATATTTTTGTGCGACTGAACGATCCGTCTTCTGCCAATAATAATCATTACGGTCTGGTACCGATTAGTGATAATTTTGAAAAATACATTTCCTTATCTGGCGATGAATACAATTATATTCGCATTGAAAAAATAATCAGGGAATACACGGATGAAATATTTTCAGATTATGTAGTGTTGGAGAAGGCTCTGATTGCAGTCACGCGCAACTTCGACATCGGCACCAGCATCGACCTCCGGGAGGAGATCGATGACTATCGCGCATATATGGAAAAAAGCATCCGGAAGCGCAAACGGCAGGCTGCTGTGCGTCTGGAGTACAGTGGTTCACTGTCTGAAGAGAGCATCGCCTACTTATGCGATAAGGTCTCTCTTCCGACCAAGGCCGTCTTTCAGACAACAGCACCGATTAATATGTCCTATATCTACGGTTTGGAGAATATTCTGCCTACTGCGGTTAATCACAAAGTCTCCTACCCTCCTTTCCGCGGCAGAGAACTGCCGGAAGAATCGATTTTCGAGCTTGCGGAAAAGGAGGATATCCTGCTGAGCTATCCCTATGATTCCATGAATAACTTTTTGCGACTGCTGCGCGAAGCTATAAGAAAGCCGGGTATTCAATCCATCAAAGTGACTGTATACCGCCTGGCTGACGACTCTGAGATGGTCCGCATACTCGGTGAAGCTGCTGAAAAAGGCATTGATGTGACCGTCATGATTGAGATTAAAGCCCGCTTTGATGAAGAAAGAAATATGCACTACGCTGATATGCTGATGCAAAGAGGCGCGCAGGTAATTTATGGCTTTGACAATTACAAGTGTCACGCCAAAGTCTGCCTGATCACTTACAAGAACAATGATGACGAAATTCGCTATATCACGCAGATCGGAACGGGCAATTACAATGAAGAAACCGCACGTCAATACACTGATTTTTGCCTGATAACGGCTAATCAGGAGATAGGCATGGATGCGCATGATTTTTTCACACATATGCTGACCGGAAGTCTCCACAATAAATATCTGCATTTACTGCAGGCGCCCAGCACGATGAAGTTGCGCTTTATTCGTCTGATTGACCGCGAGATTGCCAAAGGCAGCAATGGTTTCTTGTTTTTCAAAATGAATTCGATAACAGACAAGGAGATTATTGAAAAACTGCAGGAAGCTTCAGCTTCCGGCGTAACTGTCCAGCTTATAATCCGCGGCATCTGCTGTCTGCTGCCACAGGTAGAAGCTCTGACAGAAAACGTAGAAGTACGCAGTATCGTTGGCAGGTATCTGGAACATCCACGAGTCTATGTGTTTGGGCGGGAAAATCCTGATATATACATTTCCTCTGCAGATATGATGACACGGAACACTGAGCAGCGGATCGAAATCGCGGCCCCTGTCCTTGCGGAAGGTCCGCGTAACCGTCTGCTTGAGTATCTCGCTGTGCAGTGGCGTGACGATACGAAAGCCCGCAGACTTGGTGCTGACGGTAAATATCATCGTCTGGAGAAAAAGGAAAATCTTATTGCTCAGGAGTATTTCATGGCTGAGGCAGAGCATTTGTCAGTCCTGGACTCAAAGCCAAATCTGCTGCAGCGGATCAAGCTATTTTTACAACAAGCATTTAGCTAAGTAATGACTGTTTAGCAAATAATCAGGCCAAATAGAAAAATCTGTAACTTTGTTCATAGCAAAAACCCAGGTCTGCTTTTTTTGCTATGATTATTGCGTAGAAATACTGCTGCAAGAACAGGCAGAGACATAATGTTTTAAAGGAGAATACCACCATGCGTAAAAAAGTAAAAAACAATGTCAGTTGGATCGGATATATTGATTGGGAACTGCAGGAATTCCACGGTGCTGATTACAGTGTTTTCAATGGTTCCAGCCAAAACGCGTACCTGATAGAGGAAGAGAAGACTGTCCTGATGGATACAATCTGGAAACCTCACGGAGAATTTTTTCTTAACAATTTAAAACAGGAAATAGATCTTAACGATATCGACTACATCGTGATACAGCATGGTGAAGTCGACCACTCAGGCGCACTGCCGTTGTTGATGCAGGAAATCCCTGATACGCCTATTTACTGCACAGAAAATGCTGTAAAAAGTCTTAAGGGTCAGTACCATGAAGACTGGAACTTCAATGTCGTCAAAACCGGAGACACTCTGGATGTCGGCAACGGCAAGTCTCTTGTCTTTGTGGAAATGCGCATGTTGCACTGGCCGGACAGTATGGCCACTTATCTGACAGGCGACAATATTCTTTTCTCCAATGATGCTTTCGGTCAGCATTTCGCAGTCGAGGAGTTATTTAACGATCTGGCGGATCCTTGTCTTCTTGAGAAAGAAGCTATGAAATATTACGCTAATATTCTCAATCCCTTCTCCGCCCTGGTCAGCCGCAAGCTGAACGAAATCGCTGCACTCAATCTTGATATTGATATCATCGCTCCCAGCCATGGGGTGATCTGGCGGGACAATCCGGTACAGATTATCGAAAAATATGCCGCCTGGGCTGACGCCTATCAGGAAGATCAGATCACAATTGTGTACGAGACAATGTGGGAAGGTACCGGCACCCTGGCAAACGCCATCGCCGGCCAAATCAATGATCTCTCTCCCGAAACAAGAGTCAAAGTGTTCAACATAGCAAAGTATGACAAGAACGAAATCATGACAGAAGTATTTAAGTCCAAAGCCATTGCAGTGGGATCACCGACAGTACTTAATGACGTCATGTCCAGCGTCAGCGGCTGGATGACCTTCCTTAAGTCTTTAAAGTTTAAAAACAAGAAGGCCGCTGCCTTTGGCTGTTACGGTTGGTCCGGCGAATCAGTGAAAATATTGCAGGAAGATTTGGCCAAGGCCGGTTTCGATGTAGTCGATGCTTCTCTGCGCGTCAACTGGAATCCGACCCGGGATGATCTGGTTCAGGCACGAGAGGTGGCTGAGGCTTTGTTAGCCTAATACAGATTAATAATAAAAGTGCCGGCAGCTGCCGGCACTTTTAAATTTCAGCTTTCTTTAGATGTACTTGGAGCCTTCTCTGATACTCAACTTGGCCATCTGCTCCCTATTTTGATTGATAAAATCGCGCACCCAATCGGGATCAGTTTTTGAGTACTCGCGCAGACTCCAACCAATGGCTTTATTA
>JAQWBU010000007.1 GCA_028706195.1 Eubacteriales bacterium | reverse complement strand
CCCTGGGAAACGCCTTGAGACGTGTACTGTTATCTTCACTGCCGGGTTCAGCAGTTACTGCTATTCGCATTGAAAATGTTTATCAGGAATTTTCCACAGTTCCCGGTGTAATTGAGGATGTCACTGAGATTATCCTCAATGTAAAGGAAATTCGCGCAAGAATGCGTGTGGAAGGTCCTAAGACTGTTTATATCAGCACCGAAGAAGGCTTCACAGGTCCTGTGACTGCCGGTGACATTATCCGCGACGATGAAGTCGAAATAGTCAATCCGGATCTGGTTATTGCAAACTTAAACGGCGAAGGACGCCTGTTTATGGAGCTGACCTTCAATAACGGTCTGGGCTACAGGAGTGCCGAAGACAATAAAATTGATAATTCGCCGATCGGCGTGATTCCGGTTGACTCTATTTTCACACCTGTTAGCAAGGTCAAGTACTCAGTCACTGACACTCGTGTCGGACAAGTAACTGACTATGATAAATTGACAATGGAAGTTTGGACGGACGGGTCAATCAAAGCTAACGACGCATTATCATTGGCTTCAAAGATTCTGATCGAGCATCTGAATCTGTTTTCCTCGATCTCCGATGCGGAAGTCGTCACAGAAGACAGGGAAGAAGAAGTTGTGATTGACGAAAGCGCTGAAGAAGATTACATGATCCCGATTGAGGATCTGAACTTCTCTGTGCGGACATACAATTGTCTAAAGCGCGCCAATATGAATACGGTGGCAGATATGATGGCCAGAAGCAGAGAAGACATGATGAAAGTTCGCAATCTGGGCAAGAAATCCATGGAAGAAGTGGACGAAAAACTGGCTAGTATTGGTCTTGAACTTAAATAAGACATTATTAATATTAAGACAAACGGGAGGGTATGAATATGCCTGGATATAGAAAACTTGGTCGTACTTCCAGCCAGCGCAAGGCACTCTTGCGTGGTTTGGTAACATCTCTGATCGTGAATGGCCAAGTTAAGACAACAGAAGCTAAGGCCAAAGAAGTTCGGAAGCTGGCAGAAAAAGCCATTACCTTAGCTGTCAAAGAGTACACAAACTTTACAGTAAAGAAAGTTACGGTATCTGCAGCTAAATTGGATGGTAAGGGACGCAAAATTCTGCAGACCGCTACCTCCAAAAATGATCGTGTTTACGATGTGGTTGAGCGTGAAATGACTACGAAAGAAGTCGAAGTTGATTCACCTTCTCGTTTAGCCGCTCGCAGAAAACTTCTCACAGTTTTAGAAGATACCTACAACAGTGACGGCGATCGAATTAAAACTGTTAATTACCTTTTCAGCAATGTTGCGCCGCGTTACGCAGGTAAACAGGGCGGTTACACTCGAATGATAAAACTCGGGCCGAGGCGCGGAGATGCCGCCCCGATGGTCATGCTGGAACTTGTTTAAAGTATTAAAAGAGGCCACGTGATCAACGCGGCCTCTTTTTTAGAAAGCACTAACTCATGGACCCGATCTTAGAATTTGATCGCGTTTCTTTTTTTTATGATACGGGCGCTGACAGTCAGCCGACTGTCAATGACGTATCATTTTCTCTGCCACGCGGCCAGCATTTAGCCATTCTGGGAGCCAACGGTTCCGGCAAGTCGACTATGGCGCGCCTGATGAACGGTTTGCTTGTGCCTGACAGAGGAACTGTTACTGTCGCAGATATGGACACCGCAGATGAAAACTCGATCTATGAGATTCGCCGTCAATGTGGCATGGTTTTTCAAAATCCTGATAATCAGATAATTGAATCTACCGTGGCTTTGGATGTTGCTTTCGGACCATCAAACCTGGGAGTGGAGCTCGGAGAAATTGAGCGGCGTGTTGATGAGGCCTTAGCTATGACCGGTTTGTCGGCCCTCAGAGACCGGGGACCGCACGAACTGTCAGGTGGCCAGAAACAAAAGCTGGCAATAGCCGGCGTCTTGGCGATGAAGCCATCTTGCCTGATTTTGGATGAAGCAACTTCGATGCTTGACCCTGTTTCACGAGATGAGTTAATGCAGCTGATTATTAGATTACGTGACGAGGAAGGGCTCTCCATCGTTCAGATAACCCATTATATGGAAGAAGCGCTGGAAGCTGATTACGTCTTATTATTGTCAGAAGGCAGTATTATCCGAAGTGGTACGCCTGCGGAAATATTCAGTCGTCCTTATGAATTACGCGAACTGAAGCTGGATGTTCCTCCCTATATTGAAATAAGTCAAAACATTGACAGAATTTTTAACGGAGAGATTGAGGCCACGGCCATAATTGATTTGAACGATGCAGCTGATCACGTCAGGCAGGTTATGCTTCAAGCCAGGGCAGAGAACTTTCCTCTGGAAATGTTACGCGATGAGCAGCTACGTCTGGAAGCTCTTATTGAAACAGAGCGACGTCAGCCTTCCACTTCCGGCGAGACCGTCATAGAAGTCAATAAGCTCTCTTTTACATACGACGATAATCCTCTGCAAAAGGTTACAGCTTTACATAATCTGACCATGGCCAGTACACGAGGCGAGATTCTAGGGGTGGTTGGTGCTACCGGGTCCGGAAAGTCCACCTTCGCACAACATCTTAATGGACTGATTCGCCCTGAGGAAAAAGGGAAAGTTCTGATTTTTTCACAGGATCTTGCAGAGAAGAAAAACGTGCGTGAGGTCAGACGTTTGGTAGGATTGCTGTTCCAATATCCTGAGGACCAGCTCTTTGAAGAAACCGTAGCCCTGGATATAGCTTTTGGCCCTAAGGAGATGAAGTTTTCGCCGGCTGAAGTAGCGGAAAACGTGGAAAGAGCTGCTGAAATAACAGGAGTGTCTCATCTGCTGAGCCGGTCGCCTTTTGAACTTTCAGGCGGTGAACAAAGACGTGTCGCTATTGCCGGTGTTCTGGCGCTTAATCCGGAGATTTTAATTATGGATGAACCCAGCGCAGGTCTTGACCCGGATGGGCGTGAGACTGTCCTTAATGATCTGTCAGAGCTGGCAAAATCCTCTAAGACGGTTATTTTGATTTCACATGATTTGGAGTCGATCGCACGAATAGTGGACCGTCTCATGCTGATGAGCAAGGGTGAAATAATAGCAATCGATACGCCGGAGAAGATATTATCCAGTGAAGGGCTTCTGGCCGAAGCCAGTCTGACCGTGCCCTCGACAGTTAAATTCCTTAATTTGTTAAGGAGTGATTTTCCCCATCTGCAGTCAGGCGCCTTCACAGCAGAAGAAGGTCTTCTCGCTCTTCTGACAGCTTATCTACAGCCTTCAGAGGAGGGAACAATTGTCTAGTTTATCCCTGCTCGGCAGGACTTTCGTTGCGGATTCTCAGCTGCATAGGATGAACAGCAGCGTTAAGCTGCTAGCAGCTATCGCTTTGATGGTGATTGTGTTACTGTCGCAGCATCCCCTGATTTTGCTGTTCATGACAATTCTCACACTTCTTCTGATCAAGTTGTCAAAATTGCCGTTCAGCTTGGTGTTGAAGAGTGTACGTCCCATACTTTTCATAATTATCTTTGCCTTTATAATCCACGGGCTCAGTGGTCAAGGTGAAACCATTGCCAGCTTCTGGATTTTTAGAATCAGTCTGGAAGGTATTGTGACGGGTGCGCTCACGGCTTTGCGTATCACTCTTCTTGTCATTAATACATCTTTATTTCTGACACTTACAACTCCGCCTACCGCTTTAGCAGATGGTGTGGAACGTTTGCTTTCACCACTCAGACACCTGCGCTTTCCTGTGAACGAGTTCGCCATGATGATGTCGATAGCCCTGCGCTTTGTTCCGACTTTGCTCGAGGAGGCAAACAAGCTGATGAAAGCCCAGTCTTCGCGCGGTGCTTCTTATGATACAGGAGGCTTGATCAAAAAGGTCCGCGGTCTGGTCAGTATTTTAGTTCCGCTTTTTATTTCGAGTTTTCGCCGTGCAGAGGATTTGGCTGTAGCGATGGAAGCGCGCTGCTATCAGGGTGAAGCAGGCAGGACTCGCAGAAGTGGCCGGAAATTGACCTGGCGCGAGTACTCACTCCTGGCGCTCATCGTTATTTTGCTGCTTCTGGTGGCTGTAGTTCAACCGCGTCTTCCGCAAATAATTTGGTTTTAATTATGACAAATGTATGCAGGGAAAAACTTAAGATCGCAATATCCACCGAGTATCTGGGGGTGGATTTTCACGGTTGGCAGCGTCAGGAGAATGCGCATACTGTTCAGGCAGAGTTGGAAGATGCCTGGTTTGAACTGACTTCTGAACGTATTGTACTTAATGGCAGCAGCAGAACCGATGCCGGCGTTTCCGCACGCAGACATATATCTTCCTTTGTGACTTGCAGCAGCATTCCTGTAGAACGCATTCCACTGGCCTGGAATACGAAGCTAGGTCCGGGCGTTGCCGTAAGAGAGGCTAAGATCACTCAGACAGATTTTGACCCACGTTTTGATGCTTTGGGCAAAGAATACACTTACTCTTTTTATCTCAGCAAAACCAGGCCGGTGATAGAGCGTTTTCAGACACATCACGTTCCTCAGAAGTTGGATCTGGCGGCTATGCGCGAGGCTAGTGCTTCTTTTCTGGGAGAACATGACTTTACGGCTCTGATGGATCAGGGCAGTCCCTCAAAAAGACCCTGCCGCAGTCTATATTCCTTGGTTCTGGAAGAAGCGGATCCCTTCCTCCATCTGCACGTGATCGGCGATGGCTTTCTGTATCATATGGTGAGGATACTGGCTGGAACGCTGCTTTATGTGGGTCTCGGCAAATTGACTGCCCAAGACATTCCGCTACTCTTAAAAGAAAGAGATCGCAGGGCCATGGGTCCTACCCTGTCTGCTTGCGGATTAACTCTGGAGCGGGTTTTTTACAAAGATGAGCTGTTCGGGTCAGACCGCTGGCCTTATCACGACTGGCAGGCAGAGAGCTGAGCTTTGTTTGTTTCGACCTATAAATTAATTGCATTTGAACTGTAGTGGTAGTAAAGTCAAACTAAGAAACAAGCGTGAAGGCGCTTTAGCAGTAACTGAGAAAGAAGGAGTTGATGGCTTTGAAATGGACTAATCGTCAAAATATGACGATGTTGACTGACTTTTATGAGTTCACGATGGCAAATGGCTACCTGAAGTGTGGCATGCAGGATACGGAAGCGGTATTTGATATGTTTTTTCGCACGGTGCCTGAGAATGGCGGCTTTGCCATCATGGCCGGCTTAGAGCAGCTGGTTGATCATTTACTGACTTTGGAGTTTGATGATGACGATATCAAATATCTGCAAAGCCTCAATATCTTTGATCATGAATTTATAGATTATTTGCGCAAGTTTGAATTTACTTGCGATGTCTGGGCTGTTAATGAAGGTTTGCCGATTTTCCCTGGTGAGCCGATTCTAAAGGTGAAGGGCCCCATCATGCAGGCTCAGCTGATAGAAACTATGATCCTGCTGGTTCTGAATCACCAAAGTCTGATAGCAACCAAAGCCTCGCGTATTGTGCGCGCTGCAGAAGGCCGGGTAGTGATGGAATTCGGTGCACGGCGCGCTCAGGGTATAGACGCTGCTGTTCTGGGAGCAAGGGCAGCTTACATTGGCGGTGTCACAGGAACGTCCTGCACGATTGCAGGTGAATATTTTGATATTCCGGTCATGGGCACTATGGCACACAGCTGGGTGCAGGCTTTCCCGACTGAATTTGAGGCATTTGCAGCGTATGCGAAGGCTTTTCCTGATGATGCTCAACTCTTGGTAGATACCTACAATACCTTGCGTAGTGGCGTGCCCAATGCTATTCGGGTGGCAAAAGAAATTTTGGAGCCAATGGGCAAGCGTCTTAAGTCTATCAGAATCGATTCTGGTGACTTAACCTATCTGAGTATAAATGCACGCAAGATGTTAGATGATGCAGGCCTGCATGATTGCGGCATCACGGTCAGCAATTCTGTGGACGAGTACCTGATTCGTGAGTTGTTACATCAGGGGGCCAGAATCGATAGTTTCGGGGTTGGCGAACGATTGATTACTTCTCGTTCAGACCCTGTTTTTGGCGGTGTGTATAAATTAGCCGCAGTTGAAGAAAACGGTCACTTGCAACCGAAAATGAAATTTTCCGACAATCCGGAGAAGGTTACCAACCCGGGCAACAAGCAGGTTTATCGATTATATGACCGTGAAACCGGCAAAGCCGAAGCTGACCTGATCACACTGAATGATGAAGTAATTGACGACAGCAAACCCTTAACCATCTTTGATCCTTTCCACACCTGGAAGAGAAAGACATTGCCTGATTTTCGCGCTGAAGCTTTGCTGAAACCGGTATTTGTACGTGGCAAATCCGTGTATGAAAAACAAAGTGTGCAGCAGGTTCGCGCATATTGCGCAAGTGAACAGGACAAGCTGTGGGATACAGTGAAACGTTTTGAAAAACCACAGAACTATTATGTAGACTTGTCAGAAAATCTCTGGACCCTGAAGGACAATTATCTGCGCCGGAACAATCCGGTTTAGGAGCCAAATTTCATGTGTGACACGCTGATTGCCCTGGGAAACTCGACACAGAACGGTAGGATAATTTTCGCCAAGAACAGTGATCGTTCACCTAATGAGCGGCTTCTGACAGAGAGAATCCCACGGAAACAGTATGCTCCCGGAAGCATGGTCAATTGTACTTACATCACAATTCCTCAGATTACAGAAACTTATGAGGTACTTCTTTTTCGACCACACTGGATCTGGGGCGCCGAGATGGGCTGCAACGAATACGGTGTGGTCATAGGCAATGAGGCTGTCTTCACTCGTGAGAAGCCCGGAGAAGAAGCTTTACTAGGAATGGATCTGTTGCGATTGGCATTGGAACGTAGCAAGAACGCTGAAGAGGCTCTAAACTGCATAATCAGATTACTGGGGACTTATGGTCAGGGAGGCAATTGCGCTTTTGCAAAGAATTTCCGCTACGATAACTCTTACCTGATTGCTGACCGTTCCACAGCCTGGGTTCTGGAAACTGCAGGGCAGTACTGGGCAGCCAGAAAAGTGAAGGATGTCTATTCCATCTCCAACCGCCTCACCATCGGTAGGGATTATGATCGCGCCCACCCGGATCTCTTTCATCATGCGCTCGACCAAGGCTGGTGCCGCAGTGAAGATGATTTTGATTTTGCCCGTTGCTATACAAATCGCTTAGTGACGCGCTTCAGCGGAGCGGCGAAGCGTGAGCATACTACACGAGCTGCACTTGAAGCGCGGAAAGGCAGTATTACTGTTGCAAGTGTGATGGACATCCTGCGCAGCCATACAGCGACTTTCGAAGAGAAGCCTTATCAGAGAGCCTCTGTATCGAGTGTCTGCATGCATGCCGGTGGATTGGTAGGAGATCAGACGACAGGCAGTTTCATATCAGAACTTGCTTATCCGGGGGAAGGTCTTAGTGAGGCTGCGCCCCGTGATACTTACTGGATCACAGGCAGCTCTGCTCCTTGTCTTAGTTTATTCAAGCCCTGGTGGATGATTGAACCCGATCACCTGAGCTTTTCGGAAGCAGAAACAAAAGCCGCTTTGGCTTACTGGGAAAGGCAGGAAGAAATATATAGGGCCGTACTGGAACAGCGCATAGATTGGGAAAAGTATCAATTTGAACGAAATCAGATTGAGGATATTTTGCTATCTGAAGTGGGGAAAGTAGACGGAAACACTCCTGCCATTGAACTGGCTGAGATTCAACATATGGCGCTGGAGTCGGAATATGACCTGCGTACCCGGGCTCTCGCAGCAGCCGGCAAGCAGGAACTTGACATAGAGGGTAATTTCTATTTCAGACGTTATTGGAAAAAAGCGAACGATAAGTTAAAGCGTGGAACATAAGCTGTGTTCCCCCCAATAAAAAAATCACGCTTGGACTGGCGGGATTTTTTCACTAAAATTTAATTTAATATCATCCGGGCCAGTTCTTAAAGGCCTTCTCAAATCTTTCTAATCCATTTTCGATAGTCTTCGTAGCAACACAGTAAGATACGCGCATATAGCCCTCACAGCCAAAGCTGTCAGAGGGAACTGCCAGCACGTTGTATTCATCCCTGAGGAAATTAGAGAAAGCCGGAGCATCGCCCCCCGGCACCTTCATAAACAGGTAAAACGCGCCTTCAGGCCGCAAGACCTCGTAGCCGATTTCACGCAAACCCTTGTAGAGCATTTGTCTGTTTTTATCATAGGTTTTCGTATCTGTTTTGACGTCAACTGTAAGTCCTATCATGTGCTGCAAAAGACTGGGGGCGCAAACGTAACCCATGCCGCGCGCAGCTCCTGCAATGGCGGCAAAGACAAGATCATGCCCTTCGAAATTTGGTGGCACCAAGGCATAGCCGATGCGATCGCCGGGGATTGAGAGCGACTTGCTGTAGGAATAGGTCATAATTGTGTATTCATATATGGCCGGAATATGTGGCGCTTCCTTGCCGTCGTAGACCAGTTCCCGATATGGTTCATCCGAAACAATAAAGATCGGTCTTCTGTATTCCTGAGATTTGAGTCTCAGCAAATAAGCCAGGTTCTGTAATTCCTCTTCACTGTATAACTTGCCGCTGGGATTGTTGGGTGAATTAATAACAATCGCTCTGGTATCAGGGCTTATAGATTTTTCAATTTCATCCAGATCAAGACCGAAATCAGGCGGGCAGGCCGGGACAACAAGAAAATTTCCCTGCTGTCCTTCAATATAAGGTTTGTACTCAGGGAAATACGGAGCCTGAACAATGAATTCGTTATTGGCACCTTCTTCAACCAAAGCTCTGAATGCGCTTGTTAAAGCAGCCGCTGCTCCACAGGTCATGAAAATATTTTCTCCGGCATAATGAGTTCCGTAGCGCCTGTTGAGCGAATCAGCGATCGTCTGCCGAACTGATATGTCGCCGGCGCTGCTGGTATAACCATGTAGTTTTGTCGGATCCCTGTCCTGCAGCAATGTAAGGAAAGCTGCCTGAACTTCAGGGGGTGGGGGAATGCTCGGATTTCCGATACTGAAATCGAAAATGTTCTCCGCGCCAATTTCTTTGGCTTTGATTTGACCATAGTCGAACAGTTCGCGGATAACGGAACGCTGCTGACCATTATGCAGAGCTTCCTGATTGAGTGTTAATGGCAGGTCACGCTTCATAAGCTTTCTCCTCACTGCGAGCCAGTTCGCGCCCGCGCTTAAAGGCTTTCTGATTTGTCTCAATAAAAAGCTCCGGGACATTTTCCTTCAGGGCAGTGTCCCAATCCAGACTGTCCAGCTGCAAAACCTCAGCCATAGCACCCAACAAGACGACATTCATCACACGTGAATTGCCAAGCTCTTCAGCGACCCTGGCCGCATTGAAGGAAATGACTTTAAATTTATTGCTGAGTGCCTCTATGCAGTTATCGGGGTAGCTTGCTTTACCGGAGGCTACCGGAGGCGGTACAATGGCGTAATCATTAACAATAATCAGAGCATCCTCTTTCAGGTAAGCTGCTCCCCGTACAGCTTCCATGCGCTCAAAGGCCAGAAGCAGATCAGCCTCACCGGCGCCGATTAAGGGTGAGTAAACCTTCTGGCCATACCTGATCTGAGTAGAAACACTGCCTCCACGCTGAGCCATGCCGTGAATCTCACTCATTTTTACATCGTAGCCGGCTGCGACCAGTGCGGAAGTCAGAACATTACTGACTAAAATTGTCCCCTGACCACCTACGCCGATCAGCACAATAGATTTAACTGCTTCACTCATCACATAACCTCTTTCTTCTCCAGCCACCGACGCACTATTCAACTATATGGATAGCGTCGAAATTGCAGACCTGCATGCAGACAGTACACCCGGTACATAGACCAGGATCAATATAGGCCTTGTCGTCTACATAATAAATCGCCATACAGCCCACTTGCAGGCAGCGTCTGCAACTGGTGCATAAGTCGCGATCCACTTCACAGAGTTTGAAATCATGTTCGACGTTTTTCAGAAGAACACAGGGGCGTCTAACAATCATGGCGCAGGTCTGATCCGAATCAATGGCCTCGTCTATGGCTGCTTCCATTGCAGTGAGATCCTGCGGATCCACCGTGATCACTTTTTCGTAACCGACAGCCCTGAAGATGGCTTCAATTGAAATTTTCTCAGCGATTTCTCCGGACAGAGTCCGTCCTGTTCCCGGATTATCCTGCTGACCCGTCATGCTTGTAGTACTGTTATCAAGTACGACCGGGATGACGCGGCCTTTATTGTAGATTATCTCTATCGCACCGGTAATTCCGCTATGGAAAAAGGTGGAATCGCCCACCACGCCAAAGACAACTTTATCTTCGCCGGAAAGCTCGAAGGCTTTGGACATACCCATAGCTGCAGAAAAACCGGCTCCCATGCAGATAACGGAATCGATGGCGCTCAGAGGTTCTGAGCCTCCCAATGTATAGCAGCCGATGTCTCCGGCGATAACGGCCTTTTTCTTTTTGCGGATGCTATAGAAAAATCCGCGATGTGGGCAACCGGGGCAAAGAGAGGGCGGTCTGGCCACCATGTCTACATCCAGATCAGAAAGTTCTTGTTTTTCACCGCGAAGACATTCGCGTACTATTGCCGGATTGAGTTCGAACATCTTGGGGAAAATATCTTTTCCCCTGACTTCTATGCCCAGGGCTTTGATCTGCTCCTCCATAAAGGGATCCACCTCTTCCAGCACATAAATCTCATCCACTTGCTCAGCGAAGCTGTGGATCAGTTTTTTCGGGAGCGGATAGGTGAAAGCAAGACTGAGAAATGAGTAGTCGGAAGGGAAGACCTCGCGAGCGATCTGAACAGAGATGCCGGAAGCGATCACACCGAAATTTGTGTTGTTGATCTCAACTCTATTGAACTCAGACTTATCGCTATAGTCTGCCAGAGCGAGTAATCTTTGCTCCAGAAGCGGTCTATGCACCATGGCATTGCCGGGAGAGCTGATATATTTCGCTGGGTTTTTTTTATAAGGAATGGCTTCAATTTCTAACACGTCGCCTGGTTCAACGAGGCTCTTGGAGTGACAGATTCTGGTAGTCATGCGAAAAAACACCGGCGTATCGAAGCGCTCAGAGACCTCAAACGCCTCTCGGATCATGTCGAGGCATTCCTGACTGTCTGAGGGCTCAAACATCGGCATTTTGGCAGCACGGGCGTAATGACGGTTATCCTGCTCGTTCTGGGAGGAATGCATGCTGGGATCATCAGCGGAGATAATGACAAAGCCACCTTCGACGCCGTCATAAACGGCATTAAATATGGGATCAGCCGCAACGTTTAATCCTACGTGTTTCATAATGGCAACTGAGCGCACACCGGCAATAGAAGCACCATAAGCTACTTCTACAGCAACTTTTTCATTAGGTGCCCATTCAGAATACACAGAGTCATACTGGTTCAGGTTTTCGATAATTTCAGTGCTGGGAGTTCCCGGATAAGCGCTGGCAAGTTTTACACCTGCCTCGTAAAGGCCACGGGCTACGGCTTCGTTCCCGGACATTAGTCGTTTCACACAAATACCTCTCTTTGCAAGTAAAAGAATATATGAAAATTACCCCTCTGCTTAAGCTTAACAAAAGACATTGTTGTATTCAATTAGCAGAGAAAGTCTATGAGAGAACAGTGGGGATGGATATGACTTACGTGGCTTAGCCGGTGACAGCTTGTTTATGCTTCATCAATAATTTTATCAATTTTGTCGCTGATTTGCTCTTTACTGCTGGTCTGATAAGCACGCTCGATAGCGATGATCAGCGTAAGCTCCGGATAGTTTTTCTGGAAAGCTGTGCGAAATTGATAGCGGATCTCTTCATCGCTTAGCATGACATTGTCCGGCAAAGATACGTCAAAGGCGAGAATATGTTCGTCCGCAGTCTCAAATTGCTGCAGATCATGCACATCAACTGCGGGGTCAATTTTGTGCGCCGTTTCTTGAAGCATTTCCACCAGTTTTCCGTTAAGCGGATCTTTTAAAGCGGTCGGATCCCCGTGCAGGACGATCTCCAAACCATAGTCCTCGTAAAACTTGCTTTCAATGCGATCAAGCAAGAGATGCGCCGCAACGAATGTCATTTTACTGTCTATTTCGACGTGAGCAGATGCATGCATATTCCCCGGTCCATAATCGTGCAGCAAGAGATCATGCACACCCAAAATACCAGGATCTGTTTCCATAATTTCGTCAATAATCAGTTGCTTCAATTCATTTGAAGGAGGGGAGCCCATGAGGCGGTTGACCATATTTCGCATGATGCCAATTGCGGACCACAAGATGAATACACTGACCATCAAACCTGTCAGGCCATCGATATTGATACCTCCGACTGCAAAGAGAATCGTAGACAACAGTACTGCCAACGTGGAAATTACATCTGCCAGACTGTCCTTGGCGCTGGCACGCATGGCAGGTGAACTCAAACGTTTAGCCCGCGCATTATAGTAAAAATATAAAAAGCCCTTGACAGCGATGGAGATGCCCAGAGATAGATATGACATAATGCCGAAATCCAGATCCTGAGGACTGATGATTCTCTCAATAGACTGACGCCCCAAGCTTAAGCCGACAATCAGCATACCCAGGGCTATAATTGAGGAAGCGATATATTCTGCTCTGGCATGCCCAAAAGGATGTTCTTTGTCTGCCGGCTTACTGGAATAGGCAAAAGATAACATAGTAACGATAGAAGAAAACGCATCAGAAACATTGTTCCAGCCATCTGCGCTAATAGCTACACTGCCTGATAAATAACCGGCGATAATTTTACTGATAGCCAAAAGAAGATTAAGAATGATCCCTAGTACCGCAGCTTTTATCCCTTGAGATTTTCGCTCCTCCGCTTCATTGCCGTCCTGCGCTGTTATTTTTAATTCCTGCAGATCCATAAAGTCCCTCTAATGTTTTATGACAAAAAGGCCCTGTCACTCAAATGAGGTGATACAGGGCCTGTGGTGGAGACGAGGGGGATCGAACCCCTTACCTCTTGAATGCCATTCAAGCGCTCTCCCAGGTGAGCTACGCCCCCACGGCTGCTGCTGCCAGCGAAAATTCTGATCAAGCGAACTACAGTGTAGGACAGAACACAATACCTTGTCAAGCGTTTTAGAAGTCGCAATTTATTGCGGTGGTTTGTAAGAATCCTTCAAGGCTACCGAGCGATTGAAAACGAGGTTTTCAGGTGTAGAATCCTGTGAGTCGTGGATAAAGTAGCCGTTGCGCATAAACTGGTAACCGATAGGTGAAACCTCCTCAGCCAAGGAAGGTTCAACCTTTGCCTGCAGTACTTCCAGTGATCTGGGATTGACCAGCTCAAGATAGTTTTCGGCTTCCTTTTCCGGTTCTTCAACTGTGAAGAGTTTGTTGTAGAGGCGAATTTCCGCATCCATTGCTGTAGCCTGATCTAACCAGTGGATGGTACCACGCACCTTTTGCCCTTCAGGCGCAGACCCTCCCTTTGTTTCCGGGTTGTATTCAGCAAAAACTTCAATAATTTCGCCGTTCTCGTCCTTTTTAAAACCGGTGCATTCAACTATATAGGCATTCGCCAGTCTTACGTGGTTACCGGGGAAGAGACGGAAATATTTTTTGGGAGGATCCTCCATAAAGTCGTCACGTTCAATCCAGAGATGACGGGAGAAACTAATTTCGTGCTGACCGGCTTCAGGATTTCTCGGCAGATTATCCATCATCAGTGTTTCCGATTTCCCCTCAGGATAATTGCTGATTGTCAGCGGAATTGGATCCAGCACGGCCATAGCACGTGGAGCTCTTTCATTCAGATCTTCACGCAAACAATGCTCGAGGAAGGCCATGTCAACAATGCTGTCGACTTTTGAAACACCGATCCGTTCACAAAAATCTCTGATCGAGCGCGGAGTATAACCGCGGCGACGAAGGCCGCAGAGCGTGGGAAGTCTGGGATCATCCCAGCGATCAACTACACCGTTTTCAATTATATGGCGCAGCTTGCGTTTGCTCATGACCGTATTGGTCAGGTTAAGCCGGGCGAATTCAATCTGTCGTGGTTTTGAAGGTACTGAAGTATTATTGATTACCCAGTCATAAAGCGGGCGGTGGTCTTCAAATTCCAAGGAACAGAGAGAATGAGTTATGTGTTCTAAAGCATCACTCAGCGGATGGGCAAAATCATACATAGGGTAGATGCACCATTCATTACCGGTGCGGTGGTGATCCATATGGCTGATGCGGTAAATTACCGGATCGCGCATATTCATGTTTCCCGAGCTCATGTCGATTTTAGCGCGCAGCGTCATTGCGCCATCCGGAAATTCTCTTGCTCTCATGCGCCGGAACAGATCTAGGCTCTCTTCCTTGGGCCGATAACGCCAGGGACTTTCCTCACCCGGCTCGGTCAGAGTCCCGCGCGCTGTGCGTATCTCTTCTGCAGTCTGCTCACAGACGAAAGCCAAATCCTTTTCGATCAATTCTTCAGCAAAAAGATACATTTGCTCGAAATAGTCGGAAGCGTGGTAGAATCGGTCCTCCCAGTCATACCCCAGCCAGTGAATATCTTTTTTGATCGCCTTGACAAAGGCCTCTTCTTCTTTAGCAGGGTTGGTGTCGTCCATGCGCAGGTTGCATAAGCCCTGATAGCGTTCTGCCAAACCAAAGTTGATCACAATGGCCTTAGCATGCCCGATATGGAGTAAACCATTGGGCTCAGGCGGGAATCTCGTGTGCACGGTCATACCCTCAGTGCGGCCGCCTTCTGCCATGTCTTCATCTATCGCGTCGATAATGAAGTGTGACAATTCATTATCAGTGGTGACTTCTTCTGCCGGTGTGATACCAAAATCGCTAGTCGGAAAGCTGAAGCCTGCGTCGTTTTTTGTCATAAAAATTCACTTCCTTGTAGTATTAAATGTTAGTTATTTGAGCCTGTTCATGATACCATGCAATGAATAAGCTGACTATTACACGCTTTAAATCTCAGTCAGGATCATTATGTTTGGTTATGTTCGGCCGGAAAAAGAATTATTATTGATGCGTGATTTTACCCGCTATCGTTCTGTTTATTGTGGTTTATGCAAAACCATAAAGGAACGTTATGGTAATCTGCAACGCAGTGTCGTCACTTACGACATGACTTTTCTGGCGCTGCTTCTTTTGTCGTTATCCCTTGAAGATAGTGAGATCGTGCAGGAGGGCTGTGTTTTAAACCCCCTTAAGAAGAAGCCGATCAGCAAGCACCATGCAGCGCTTGACTTTGCTGCGGACAGCAGCATCATTCTTGCCTACTATTCCGCTCTTGATAACGCACGGGACGAAAGACCATTTCTGGGTCGGGCGCAAAGCCTTTTACTCAGGCGATCAGGGAGAAAAGCAAGCAGACTCTATCCGGACTTGTCTGCGAATATCGCAGCTTCATTGCGCGAACTGAATGATATTGAAAAAGGCGACTATGATCCCTCTGCGGCGGACATCTTTGGCCGACTTTTGGCGGAGCTTTTTGCCGAGGGTGCCAGGCTGCTGGATCATCCCGATCGCGACATGTTGATCAGAGTGCTGCCGGAGGTTGGCTTTGCTCTGGGGAAATGGATTTATCTGATGGATGCATTTGACGATAGGGAAGACGATCTTCATAATAAGCAATGGAATCCCCTGCTGAAATTTTCCGAGCCGGACAGCCGGATATTTGTAGAGGAAAAGCTCAAAGAATGCGAAGAAGAAGTTGATCGGCTCCTGGCTCTCCTGCCTTATCAGCGCGATGGCGCTATCGTAGGAAATGTTGCCACCATTGGTTTGAGTCGAACCCGAGAACGTATTTTGGCCGGTGTAGAACTGCCTCGCTTATAGCAGATTCAAGTTGATATTGGAGATATGAAATGGCAAAAGATCCATACGATGTTTTAGGTGTCAGGCCCGGAGCCACGGAGAAAGAAATCCGTGATGCTTATCTCGAGCAAACCAAGAAATATCACCCGGACAAATATCAGGATCCTAATATGAAAGAACTGGCTGAGGAGAAGATGAAGGAAGTCAACAACGCCTACGACCAGTTAACTAAAGGTGGTCAGCAGCAGAGGGGCCCATACCAGAGACCGCCTTATCAGAACCCTTATGGCAGCTATCAGGGTCCTTTTTATCAACAACAGCCACAAAATCAATCGCCCTATTACCGCTCCTCTGGCACTGGTTGCTGTGAGCAGCTGACCTGTCTATGTTGTGCGGACTCCTGTTGCGAATGCATGGGCGGCGATCTTTGCCTTTGTTGCTAAATCCGGCTTTTGTTTTCACTTATTTATTGAAATGTTCGAGCATTAATTATGCCACCTGATAATAAATCTTCACGATCCTCTTACACAATCGCCTTAAGCGGAATTTTAATGGCTTTGGGCTGGATTTTCGTTATCCTCTCAGGTGTCCTGCCAACAGGCCGCCTCTTTTTACTATTCCTGGCTTCTCTCATAGTAGCAACAGCTTACTTTGAACTTCGGATCAGCGGAGCTGTTCTGCTTGCACTTGGTATCAGTGTCTTAAGTCTGATGTATCCCGGTGTTATTCACGCTCTCGCCTTTGCCATCTTTGCAGGACCTTTGCCACTCATAATACTCCGGCTTTACCGGAGCGGCTTGTCCAAATTTTTACAATACCTTATCAGTCACAGCTTAATGAGTCTTATATTGATCGCAGTTATCAGGATTGTCGGATTGGACAGTTTCATCGTAAATCGTCTAAACCTGGAAACATGGCTGATCTGGCTGATTATTTTTGTCGCTTTCCAGATCGTGCTGCTTGCCTATCGCTATGCGCTTTTGAATTATGAAGCTTTTTATTTCGATAGAATCAAACCCTGGCTTCACAGGAAATAAGCAGAACTATTTTTCAGGGTGCCCGGCGCGTTCCAGTCTCCGCATACGCCGCCAGTACAGCAATAGATAAATTTCTTTGATTAAAAGAATTATGAGAATGAGGCAGATAAATACGGCCAGTCCAATAATCAAACGGCCCAAATTCGCGTTATTATAGAGCAGACTGACCAGCCTGGCCATAGCAGTATTAGATGAAATAATGTCACGATCAGGGCCAACCCGGACTGGTATTCTTGTACCGTCCAGCATCTCGAAAATTATCTGACCGGTCATGCTTCCCTTTTGAATAGGCAGGAAATAGGGGGCGTTGCCCACATAAATGACATCGTCTTTCAGATAAAAGTTGTCCTTAGGGTGAACATAATAAACCGTGTCCAGATATTGCAAAGAAAAGCTCTCTCCGCTTTCTGTACTTTCTCTGTGTCCGGGAACAGGAGAGCCTGCCTCAGTTAGAGCTATGCGCTGGTAATACTGATCAATACTGTCATAGAGTTTCAGTGTTTCGTCTATCATCGGACTTTGATTGGCTGATAGCAGCAAAGTGGTGATGCGGATTTCTCCATCGCTTTGGCCAAAGCTCATAGTCAGCGAAAAGCGTTCAGAGCGATGATGATAAGCAGCTTCAACGTCCCCTTCGGAAAGAGTGAATAAGCGGGAAACATTCGAACGCATCGGTATTACCCTGTCACCGCTATCCACGCGCACAGAAACCAGCTGTTCGGTGACACGAAGATAATCCAGCGCTGATCTGCTGGAGTTTAAAGCCTGCGCCAGTAAACACATATCATTTAGGTTGATTTTGGCTGTATGTATTTCCATATCCTGAAAGTCAGGAATAATAGTCGGCACCGGCTGGCCACCTATTATCACCTGGAATCCCTGATTTTCGTTTTTTTCATAAGTAAAAGAGCCCCAGTCAATTGAGGGATCTGCGAAAAAAGCAGGAGCCTGGTTTTCCCGCTCTGCTTTGGAGACAAGCACAGTGTGAAATTCGGTATTGATCATACCCAGTTCGGAGGCTCTTTGCTGCATTATTTCCAAAAAGTCATCCTCGCCGCCGCTGATGTGTTCGGCAATCGCCAGCGCGGCAGCGTCAGAGTTTTGCATCAGCAGTCTTAGCATGAGGTAGCGGTAAGGCAGGGTCATACCGCTCTCAAGCTTAAGATTTGTGTTCATTTCGAAAGTTGCGAGTTTTTCCGCCTCTTCTGATATAAGTATCGTCTCATCAGCTGTAATTTGTTCGGAGCTGATCAGAAGCAGCATTAAACGTGAGGCAGCAGGGATCTCCAGGGGAATTTCAGAATTATGGCTGTAGAGCAGGGGACGCCCGGGAGCATTAAATGCAAGTCCCGCCGGCAGCTTGAAGGGCGGATCAAATGCTGCAGCCATGCTGCCCTCATCACCGTCAGCAGCAAGAACTGTTTCTCCGCTTATAAGGACAACAGCTGTCAGGAGAATTAAAAAGATGAAAAAGGCAACGATGGACAGTGCGATTTTATTTGAACAAGAAAATCTCTTATGTTTATTGGAACGTGTTGTGCCCACCATTACAGCGCCCTTTCAACTGGTACAAGATAATGATAGGGTCTTTTCATTTAAGAAGCAATAATGATTGTATGCTAAAATTAAAGGGAAATAGCAGATATAAAGGAGTTTAGAGACCTCGTGTCACTCGATAAACCATTGCCCCTGAATAAAGCCGGATCCATTATCCGTTATACTTGTTTTGTTTTAGCCCTGATACTTCTGGCGCTGCCTTTGTTTGCCTGTCAGACAGATGAGCCTGAAGCCAAGACACGTGATGCCGCTTACGGTACCGCCGGGGCAGAATTCGCAGAGACACTGGCCCATAATTTTTCCAGACGTACTCCTGGATCAGACGAAGAAGCAGGAGCTGCTCAGTTTATATTCGATCAGCTTAAACTTATGGGATACTCGCCGCAAAAACAGGATTTCTCTTTTTACAAGACCGGTGTACCAACGGAATCACAAAACATCATAGCAAAAATAAATGGAGAGGGTTTTAGCTATTCTCCGCAGTTCGAACAAGACCGATCGGAGAGTGCAGCTGCAAAAATTGATGACAGAATTCTGATTATCGGCGCTCACTATGATACGCCGGAATTCACTCCTGAAGCTGATGAAAATGGCTACGTGCCTTCTAATACGGCTGATGGTATTCACAACAATGCATCAGGTGTTGCAGCAGTTTTGATGGCCGCAAAGCAAATGCTGCAGGTAAAACCGGGTTACGATATTTATTTTGTGTTCTTTGGCTCCGGAACTTATAAACAGGAAGGTGCCAAAGCTTATCTTAAATCTTTATCCGATAGTGAAATAAATCTGATCGATGCTATGGTAAACATCGGACCGATCTATGCCGGTGATAAGATCTACGCTCACGCAGGACAAAATTCTGTTTTGCCCGGAGCTGAGAAGGATTACGAGATGCGCCGCAAACTGTATCAGGTAACGGACGTGTTCTTTGACTACATGCTGAATACACAGAACAGTTATGCTGTATATACTAATCAGTCCGATTATTTCATGCCTTACTCTCCACTGGGAGGTGGAGCAACACAATTGGGACTCTACCGGGAATGGACCGTAATTGAGTCTGATCACACACCGTTTGATAGAGCAGGAATTCCGATCGTATTCATTGAGTCAGGTGACTATAATGTTACTAAAGAAGACCTCGGTCAGGAAAACACGAGCCCTCGTTTCGCACCGACTAACGGCATGATCTCCGGCAGCTTATTCGATGAAAGCGATTATCTGGAGGAATTCTTCCGTACGCTGGAAGAGGAAGATACTGTTATTGAATGGCCAGCTGTAACAGAAAGCGATGCCACGAACACGGAAACTAACGGAACCGAAAAAGAAGAGCCAGCGGATACAAGGGCTTATGATGATAATCGCCTGACAAAGCGCATCAATAATACTGCCTTTATACTGGTTCAACTGGCCAGACGTGGTCCCATAGACTATGTTTATGATCAATAATTATTCGCGTGACAAGACAGAAATTATTCGCGTGACAAGACAGAAATTATTCGCGTGACAAGACAGAAGAGGAGAGTTAAACATGTTAAGTTCTTTACTGAATATAACGATTCTCGGAATTAACGACTGGGTATTTTGGCTGCTGATTGCTGTGGTGGCCAGCGTTATAGAAATAAGCACCCTCAATCTCGTATCAATCTGGTTTATAGCAGCAGCCATAATTGCTGTTGTTGCCAGTTTGCTTGGGGCATCGCTGGCTTTACAGTTAGTGATTTTCTTCTCAGCGGCTGTAATAGGTTTGCTGATTTTTATTTTCGTAATCAGGCCCAAATATATGAAAAACGGCGGCAGAACAGTGGCAACCAATGCAGATCGTATCATTGGACAAGTAGGTATTGTGACCGAAACCGTTGACACCGAAGTAGGACGCGGCTTAATCCGTGTGGGCAACCAGATCTGGAGTGCCCGCGCTGAAGATGAAGAAGATGTCATCGAACCGGGCGCTGAGGTTCTTATTGTAACCATCAGAGGAGTTAAAGCAGTTGTCAGACGCCATCAGAGGAAAACCCGGGGAGAGCAGGCTGAGTTAGACCATGAAGAATCAAATCACTAAGCAAAACGGAGAGCAGATACCGCAGCAAGTCCGTAATGGAGGTATCGTAACGAAAAAACATCCGGATATAAACTTAGTATTGAACCAGCAGACAGTCTGCTTGAGTTATAAACTCAAAGCAGACAGCAGCAATAGAAATTAGGGAGCTTATTATGACTTTGATTTACACAGTACTTCAAACTGCAAATCTCGGGGAAATTATTGCATTAGTGGCAGTTATTCTTTTTATTTTCCTGATTCTGATCAAGAACGTACGTGTTGTGCCACAGGCCAACGTCTTTGTAATTGAACGTCTGGGTACCTATCAATCTACCTGGCAATCAGGCATCCACATGAAGGTGCCTTTCATTGACCGCGTAGCCCGCCGGATTTCACTGAAAGAAAGGGTTGCGGATTTTCCGCCTCAGCCCGTTATTACTAAAGATAACGTTACGATGCAAATTGACACGGTTATCTTTTATCAGGTCATGGATCCTGTGCTTTACAGCTATGGTATTGAAAACCCGATTATGGCTATCGAAAACCTGACAGCAACCACTTTGCGTAACATCATAGGTGATCTGGAACTGGATGAAACGCTGACTTCACGTGATGTAATCAATACACGCATGCGTGTAACCTTGGACGAAGCTACCGACCCCTGGGGTATAAAGGTGAATCGTGTCGAGCTGAAAAACATTTTGCCTCCTCAGGACATCCAGAATGCAATGGAACGTCAGATGAAGGCTGAGCGCGAAAAGCGTGAGAAAATCCTGATTGCTGAAGGTCAGAAAGAAGCTGCAATTCGTGTTGCTGAAGGCGATAAAGAGGCAGCTATACTGCGGGCCGATGCTATGAAGGAAACTGCCATCAGAGAATCAGACGGTCAGGCTCAGGCTATCCTGAACGTGCAGGCTGCCACAGCAAAAGGTTTAAAGATGATTAAAGACGTGCAGGCAGATGATTCACTGATCGCACTGAAGAGCCTGGACACCTTTGTAAAGGTCGCTGACGGCCGCGCTACCAAGATAATAATTCCTTCGGACATGCAAAGCCTGGCCGGATTAGCGGTGTCTGTGAAAGAAATGTTGACTGATATCGATACTTCCGGCAAGTATGAGGACAGCCAGTCACAGGACAAACAGTCATGGCGTGATTAAGAAGATAATGCTGCAGGAGGAAATACCGAATTCGCTGACAGGAACTGTCAGCTCGCTCTATATTCATGTACCTTTCTGTCAGAGCAAGTGCCATTATTGTGATTTTTACAGCATCAGCTCTGCAAACAGCGAACAGTTGCATCGGTGGCATGAAACGATCAAATTGGAACTCCAGCGTCTGGCTTCCGAGTCAGAAGCGGCAGGCCTTGAGATACAATCATTAAAGACAATTTACTATGGGGGTGGCACTCCATCCTTAGTCCCGGTCAAGTTCCTCTCTGAGGAACTTGATCTTTGTCGGGAACTATTCGGAATAGATGAGGATGCTGAGATCACACTGGAGGCAAATCCGGAACAGCTTAATTCGAAGAGAATCGCTGCAGACTGGTTGGAAGCAGGTATCAATCGTCTCAGTATGGGTCTGCAGAGCGCTTCCGATAGACTCCTTCAAGTGTTGGGGCGAAGGCATACCAGAGAAGATGCGTATCACGCATTTAACTATGCTCATCAGGCCGGGTTTCGCAATATATCTGCGGACCTGATTAGCGGTCTTCCCGACGCCACAATGTCTGATGTCGAAGACACCCTGAACTTCATTGACAGTCTGCCTTTGGCACATATTTCCTGCTATGCTCTGGATGTCGCGCACAATACCCGCTTTGCGAAAATGCAGGCAGAAAACCCTGAACGCTTTCCGGATGATCTCCTTGAAAGACAGATGTTTCACAGGATTAGAGATACACTCATTGGCAGGGGCTTCCAGCACTACGAAATAAGCAATTTCGCTTTGGATTCTTTTGAGTCACGCCACAACACTGTATATTGGCGGGCAGAACCTTATCTGGCAGCGGGTCCGGCTGCCAGCAGCTATCTGGCTGGCATTCGTCGCAGTAATCCTGCATCCCTAAGTACTTGGGTGAAATCTGTTCAGGAAGAGGGTCCTTTCTCAGAGAACAATATCACAGAGATCATTTCCGATGAAGAAGCTATGCGCGAAAGCATGCTGCTGGGATTGCGGCTGCTGGCCGGAGTAAATGCTGAGGATTTCCGGAATCATCATGGTAGGGATTATCGAATTTTATTCGCATCTCAGATTGAAAAATTGTGTCAGCGGGGATTAGTGGATTTCAATGGTGAAACTATGCGGCTGGCACATAAAGGAGAGGACTTTTGCAACATCGTATTTCGTGAATTTGTATGATCAGTCATCAATGCGAAGGAGACTTCAAATTGACTTCATAATGCGCCATTTTTGTTTTCTTTATTGCGTTGACACTCTGTGGCGTGAATGTTAAATTATGTTTAGCACTCGAAGGCGTCGAGTGCTAATATTTTGAAAAGGGGGAAAAGTTTATGGATAACCGTGCAAAAATGATTCTGCAGGCAATTGTAAACAGCTACGTAGAGATTTGCGAACCGATCGGTTCCAAGTATCTGGTAGATAAATATAATCTTAACCTTTCCTCCGCTACAGTGCGCAATGTAATGTCATGGCTGGAAGAAGAAGGCTATTTGGAAAAACCTCATACTTCCGCAGGCAGAGTGCCTTCAGATAAAGGTTATCGCGCATATGTCGAAAATCTTCCGTTACTGCCTCCTGTTCCTTTGAAAAAACAGGCGGAATTTCGTGATTATCTGGAGCAGCAGATAGATGAGGCTTCAGATCTGATTATTCGAGCGGCCGACTATCTTTCAGAACAGACGGCCTTTGTTTCCGTAGCTTTGTCTCCGGATTTTAGTTTCGCCAATATACAACAGTTGAAAATATTGATGATAGAACCGGGATCCGCGCTGGTGGTCATAGTGATCTCGGCGGGCATTGTGCACGATCGTCTGATTCGCGTTCCTGACCTCTTGGATGCAGAACAGTTGAATCGTATCGGCAAAGCTGTAGAAAGTGCTGTCAAGGGAAAACCGCTCAACGATATTACCCTCGTCATGGTCACCGCAGCGGCTGAAGATACTGATATACCGGAACCTTTACTCAATCAGGTTGCATTTGAAACCTATACCAGTATCAAGCAAATGGATAATCTTGATGTTTATATAGACGGTTCACATCGCCTGCTTGGACAGCCTGAATTTCAGGACATTGACAGAGCGCAGCGATTTTTTCACGCTATTAACAAACCCCAAATTGTAGCCGGCTACATGAGCGATATGCAAAAGGAAGAAGATGCCAAAGAGGCGCAAACTGATCAGGCTGACATAGCTGATGAGACAGTTTCTGCTGCCGACAAGAAGACAGCCGGAGCTAAGAAACAGAAAAAAGATGCTTACATGCTCCGTATTGGCCAGGAAATTGTTTTAAAGGGACTTGAGGATATGTCATTCATATCTACCGTGTATCGTTTTTCCGACAATATTTCCGGTCAGCTGGCGGTAATCGGGCCTAAACGTATGCGTTATGGAGAAATAATTTCACAAATTCAGTTCATCAACAAAACCCTGTCAGAGACATCTGAAGAACTGGAGCTGGATCGTTAACTGCATAATTTGGTGCCAGGCACAAAAGTATGCAAGGCACCGGAGGATGACTCAAGCGGATTAATATAATGTAGTGGGAGATAAGGAGTATTTAATGAGCAAATCTAAGAAGAAAAATGATTCTGCCGAGATCAACTCGGGAACAGAGACTGAGATTTTGGAGCAGCAGATTCCGGAGTCGGAAGATCTTTCAGCGGATAGTCCGGATTTGATTGCAGAAGCGGATACCGAGGCTCCGGAAATAGAGAAAGAGCAGGCAAGTGACTGGGAAGACCGATATTTGCGCATTGCGGCAGAATACGAAAATTATCGCCGTCGCTCGAAAACCGAGCTTGAATCTTTATTCCAGGAAGCAACCTGCGCAGTAGTATGCGAACTGCTGCCTGTTCTCGACAGTTTTGACAGCGCACTTAGTATAGAAGGCGAGACGAAGAAAGAAATTTCCGAGTCCGAAGCTACCGGGATAAGTTTAATATATAAACAGTTAATTAACGCACTCAACAAGGTGGGTGTTGAAGAAATAAAAGCTTTGGGAGAGAAGTTTGACCCGACTTTGCATCAGGCGGTTATGAGCGTCGAAGATGAAAACGCCGGTGAGAACGAAATAGTCGAAGTATTTCAAAAAGGATACAAAAGAGGAGATCGCGTCATACGTCACAGTATGGTGAAAGTAGCGAATTAACTCAGCGATTTCAGAATTTAGATATCAGATAAGAAAGAGGAATTTATATGGCAAAAATTATCGGAATTGACTTAGGTACAACCAACTCAGTTGTCTCCGTTATGGAAGGCGGCGAGGCAGTTATTATTCCTAACGCCGAAGGACAACGTACGACCCCGTCGGTTGTGGCTTTCACCAAAGAAGGTGAACGTCTGGTTGGCCAAGTAGCCAAAAACCAAGCACAACGTAACCCGGATCGCACAATTACATCAATCAAGCGTGAGATGGGTTCTAACAATAAACATATGATCGATGGCAAAGCTTATACACCACCTGAGATATCAGCAATGATTTTGCAAAAGTTGAAGGCTGACGCAGAGGCTTATCTGGGCGAAACCGTAACCAAAGCTGTCGTTACGGTTCCTGCATATTTTTCAGACTCACAACGTCAGGCAACGAAAGATGCCGGACGTATCGCCGGGCTGCAAGTGGATCGTATTATTAACGAACCGACCGCAGCTTCATTAGCCTATGGCCTGGAAAAAGAAGAAAATCAGACAATACTGATTTATGACCTGGGCGGCGGAACTTTCGACGTATCTATCCTGGAACTCGGTGATGGTGTTTTTGATGTTAAATCTACCTCGGGTAACACCAAACTGGGCGGCGATGACTTTGACAACCGCATCGTTGACTGGATGATTCAGGAAATGAAAAACAACGAAGGTATCGATCTTTCGAAAGACAAGTTTGCCGTGCAGCGTCTGCGTGATGCCGCTGAAAAGGCGAAAATCGAACTATCCAGCGTGCTGACAAGCAATATCAGCCTGCCTTACATTTCATCAGGGGAAGATGGTCCCAAGCACCTGGACCTGGATCTGACCCGCGCGAAATTTGACGACATGACCAGAGATCTGGTCGAAGCAACTATGACTCCCGTATCCACGGCCATGAAGGATGCCGGATTACAGCCGGCCGAGATTGACAAGATTCTCCTGGTCGGTGGTTCAACTCGCATACCAGCAGTTCAGGAAGCAGTGAAAAATTTCTTCAACAAAGAGCCATACAAGGGCATCAACCCGGACGAGTGTGTGGCCTTGGGCGCAGCTATCCAGGGAGGTATCCTGTCCGGTGATGTTGACGAGATGGTCCTGCTGGATGTCACCCCCTTGTCATTGGGTCTGGAAACTCTGGGCGGTGTCATGACTCGTATGATCGAGCGCAACACCACAATCCCGACCAGCAAAAAACAAGTTTTCAGCACTGCTGCCGACAATCAGACTCAGGTTGAGGTCCATATACTGCAGGGCGAGCGACCCATGGCCGCTGACAACAGAACTCTGGGCAGATTTTTCCTCGACGGCATTCCGCCTGCTCGCGCCGGCGTGCCTCAGATTGAAGTAAGCTTTGACATCGATGCGAACGGCATTGTCAATGTCACAGCTGTCGACCTGACGACCAAACGCAAGCAAAACATCACCATTACTGCTTCAAGTAACATGAGCGATGACGATATAGAGCGGGCCATAAAAGAAGCGGAAGAATTCGCCGAAGCCGATAAGGAACGCGCCGAGAAAGTACAGATCAAAAACGAGGCGGAGACCAAGATCCGTCAAACAGAGCGGCTGCTGGAAGATGAAGAAACAGGCAAGCTCTATGAAGGCGAAGATCGCGAAGCAGTAACAGCAGCCTTGGAAAAACTGAAGAAAAGCCACGATAGCGATGACTTTGATACCATGAAGGCGGACAGTGATGCTTTGGATCAGGAGCTATACAAAGTTGCCGAAAAATTGAGCCAGCAGTCAGCCCAACAGCAACAGACACAGCAGCCTGACGGTCCTGCAGCGGATAATGAGCCCGGCACTTATGATGCTGACTTCAAAGACGTAGGCAGTGACGAAGAGTAGTTGCATTAAACTGACATATAATATGATAATGCCGAGAGCGACCAGGGAAGCCTGATCGCTCTTCGGGTGTTTTACTTGTCTTTGCCCTGCAAAGACAATATAGGAGTTAAGAGTGGCAGCAAAAAGAGACTATTACGAAGTATTAGGCGTCAGCAAAGACGCTGATTCTGCTGAGATCAAGAAAGCATTCTGGAAACTGGCCAAAAAGTATCATCCCGATGTAAACAAGGATGATCCTCAGGCCAGCGAGAAATTTCAGGAAGCGAATGAAGCTTACGAAGTTTTATCGAACGCGGAGAAAAAACAGCGTTATGACCAGTTTGGGCATTCCGGTGTAGACACCAGCGGCTTTGAAGGCGGTGGTGCCGGTTTCGGTATTGATCTGGAAGATCTTTTCAACAGCATCTTCGGAGGTTTCGGTTTTAACGGCTTTGGTTCGGGCTTCTCTCAATCGCGCCGCCCGACAGGACCAACCCGGGGAGCAAATTTGCGTTATCGCATGAACCTCGATTTCATGGAGGCTGCCTTCGGCGTTGAACGCGAGATCAAAATCCGCAAGGATGACGTCTGTCCCGCCTGTGAAGGCAAGCGTACCGCGGACGGATCTGAACCCGCGACCTGCCCCAACTGCAGGGGCAGCGGTCAGGAACAGGTCCAACAGCAAACCATGTTCGGCCAAATGCTGACAACACGCCCCTGCCCGCAATGTCAGGGCAGTGGTCAGATCATAGAGAACCCCTGCAAGACCTGTAAGGGCGTTGGCACTATGATGAAAGACAAAAAGCTCCTCGTATCGGTGCCGGCGGGAATCAATGAAGGGGAGATGCTGACTTTAAGAGGCGAAGGGGAACCCGGCCGTAATGGCGGCCCCTATGGCGATCTCTACATTCAGATTTTTATCCGTCCACATCCCGTGTTCTCCCGTGAAGGCAATATGACTTTCTGTGAAGTTCCTATAACTTATGCGGAGGCAGCTCTGGGCTCTGAAATTGAAGTGCCGACCATTGACGGCCCGGTTACTTACAAGCTGAAAGAAGGAACCCAGCCCAATGATGTAATGACAATACGCGGCAAGGGAATTCCTTATCTGAACCGTCAGGGTCGCGGGGATCACAAATTCCGCGTTATACTGGAAGTTCCGAGGAACCTCGATGATGAGCAGAAGGAAATGCTGAGCAAGTTCGAGGAAAGCATGTCGGACAAGCATTACGAAAAGCGCAAAGGATTTGTAGATAAGATCCGCAACTTATTTGGGAGTAAATAGTGAATTTTGTCGTCTTTGATTTGGAGTGGAACAGCGCCGCACCCGGAAAATCAGGCAGCAGTGAAAGCCTCGCAGAACTGCCATTTGAAATCATTGAGATCGGCGCTGTTAAACTCTCAACAGAAGTGGAACCTCTGGAAACATTTTCAGCCAACGTCAAAGCACAAGTATACAAGCAATTAAACAAATATATCGCCAGGGTCACCCAACGCAGCCAGGAAAGTCTGAGCCAGGGTGACCCTTTTCCATTGGTAGCAGCTGAGTTTGCGGAATTCTGCGGTGCAGACGCGATTCTGGCTTCCTGGGGGCAATCTGATCCTCAGGTACTCAAACAAAACTTGGAATTTCATCAGCTGGATCCATCGTTTTTCCGGAAAGCCCTTAATTTGCAGGTATTTTTCGCTCACATGGCGGAAGCGGGTCAGACCTCTCAACAAAGGTCCATCGAGTATGCACTTGAATCTTTGAATATAGAGGCAGATCTCAGTTTTCATGACGCCCTCAACGACGCACGTTACGCAGCCAGAATTCTAAATGCATTATTGTTAAAGACAGAAACAGAAGAAGAGCGCAAAGAAGCTCTCCGACCCTTCCTTTATGATCCATTTTTGAATCGTGATTCAAGGTGGCAGCTGACTGAAGCAGCCGAAGGAAACGCCGAAGCAACAATCAGGGGGCAGGAGTATAAATGTCCGGCCTGCCAGCGGGTTTTGACCAGTGATGAGCCCATAATCATCACGAAAAAGAATAAACGCTGGTCCTGGATCCTTCATTGCGAGACACACGGACAAGTGCGCTGTTCGATCAACCGGCGCCGGAGTGAAGGCAAGGACATTTATTATTTCAAGCTGACCCTGCCGTACCCGCCCAACTGATATTGAAAACTGAAAGGAGCGAGCATGACTAAAGAGTTTTTGGATAGCATCGCAGTAGAAGTAAGAGCTGCCTGGCAGGAGCTGATCTCCGAAGCAGGACTCAAGTCTGGAGACCTTGTCGTTCTAGGCTGCAGCAGCAGCGAAATATTAGGTGAATGTATCGGCAAATGTTCCAGCCTGATTGTGGGACATACAGTTATTAAAGCGAGCAGGGAAGTGCTTGATCCTCTGGGAATTGATCTGGCGGTACAGGCCTGTGAACATCTCAACCGCTCACTTGTCGTCGAGCGCGCCGTCGCAGAAAAATATGCTTTAGAAGAAGTAAGTGTTGTCCCGGTGCCGAACGCTGGAGGTGCAGCGGCCACTGCTGCGTATGCCCAGGCAAACGATCCGGCCGTGGTTTCAAGAATAACGGCAGTGGCAGGACTCGACATTGGTGACACATTTATCGGCATGCACGTTAAATATGTTCAAATTCCACAACGTTTAAAAACGAAAAATATCGGAGAGGCGCACCTAAGTGCCTTGAAATCCCGTCTGCCGCGAATCGGCGGCGAAAGAGCCAGGTATCATTTCGATCGCCCTGCTTATGAAGAAGAACTTAATCGGGCACTCGAAGCTGAGTCTGGTGAAAACGCTTAATTATAGCGCTAAATACACCATCCAATTATGGAAGTAAACAGGAGTATCTGATAGACTGAACTTAGTCTGAAAAGGAGGTATTGTGATGAAAAAAACACCACTAAATCAAAGACATTTGGCTTTGAACGCCCGTATGGTCGACTACGCAGGCTGGGAGATGCCAGTACAGTATGAAGGCATTACGGAAGAGGTCATAGCCGTAAGAGAAAAAGTCGGCATGTTCGACGTTTCTCACATGGGAGAAGTATTAGTTTGCGGTGAGGGCAGCGGAGAATTCCTGAACTGGCTTTTAAGCCGTGATGTCACCGGTAAGCAAAAAGATCAGATCACATATGCAATTCTTTGTTATGAGGATGGCGGCACAGTAGACGATCTTCTGGTCTACGAAATGGACGAAAACTGCTACATGTTGGTAGTAAACGCTGCAAATAAAGATAAGGATGTTTTGCATATCAATGACAGTTTGACAAGCTATCGCGAGAAGTATCCCGACAGAGAAGGGGATGTTCAAGTCATTGATGACTCAGCTTACTATGGACAAATTGCCGTACAGGGACCGGAAAGTCTGAGCGTGATGCTCGATCTGGCGGATAAACTGGGCCTTGATGCAGAACAGAAGGAACAGTTGCAGGGACTAAAGCGCTATCGTCAGATTCAAGTGGAAAAACCCGGTTTTGAACGCAAAATGATTATTTCGCGCACTGGTTACACTGGAGAGAATGGTTATGAGATTTATCTTCCGGCTGAACTTACAGCTGAGGTCTGGGATCTGTTTTACGATTATGGAGTTAAACCTGTAGGTCTAGGAGCACGTGATTCCCTGCGTCTGGAAGCCGGAATGCCTCTATACGGACATGAAATGTCTGAAGACATCACTCCCCTCGAAGGCGACATGGGTTTCTTTGTTGATTTTAGCCGCGAGTTCCAGGGCGGAGAAAAGATGAAAGAGAAATCTACCCGCAAGAGAATCGCTTTAGTCAGTGAAGGACGCGCCATCCCGCGCGATGGATATCCTGTTTACCTCAATGATGCTGAGGTGGGTGTTGTTTCATCCGGAAGTTTCTCGCCGACTTTAGGCAAAGGCATCGCCTTTGCGCTGGTGAATCTGGATTTTCCTGATGATACCGATATGGTAGTAGAGGTAAAAGTAAGAAAGAAATTTGAGCCCTTCAAGGTTATTAAGGCCCCCTTCGTAAAGAAATAGGTAAGTCCTGCCGCTCTTAAACGGCTAGTATATTCAGAAAATGAAAGGTAAAAAAATATGACAACAGTTAAAGAAGATCTTCGTTATGCAAAGACCCATGAATGGGTAAAAGTAGAAGGCAATGTTGCCTGGATCGGTATCACCGATTTCGCTCAGGATCAGTTGGGTGACTTAGTTTATGCTGAAGCAGAGCCTGTCGGCGAAGAGGTAGAGATTGACGACCTGATTGGCAGCGTTGAATCTGTAAAGATGGCTTCAGATCTTTTCTCCCCCATTTCCGGCAAAATCGTTGAATCCAACGAATCAATTGAAGACGAACCGGAACAGATCAATGAGGATGCTTTTGGCACCTGGTTTGTGAAAATTGAAATGTCTGATCCTTCACAGCTGGATGATCTGATGGATGCCGCAGCTTATGAAAAATTCTGTGAGGAGGAGTCTGCATGACCGCTTATCTTCCCATGGATCGGGAAGAACGTCGCGAGATGCTCGCTTCGGTCGGTGTAGATTTAGACCACCTTTTCGACTCGATCCAAGAGTCCCAAAAATTGAAAAATACTGATTTCAGTGGTTTAGAGCAAGAAGGTTATTCTGAGTTTGAAGTAGTTGAACGTCTTAAGGCACTGGCGGATCTGAATAAACGTACAGATGACTACGATTCTTATCTTGGTGCAGGTTTTTATGACCATTACCAGCCAGCCGCTGTAAAACATTTAATCAGCAGAACGGAATACCTTACTGCCTACACACCTTATCAGGCTGAGATTTCCCAGGGCACTTTGCAGGCTATTTTTGAATGGCAGAGCTATATCAGCCGCCTTACCGGTATGGACATCTCTAACGCATCCATGTACGATGGCGCTTCCGCAGCAGCTGAAGCTGCTTTGATGGCCTGCCGTGAGAAACGTCTTTACAAAGTCTTCGTGTCCCAAGGAATGCACCCTGAGTTTATTGAAACAATTCAAACCTACTGCAATGCAGCAGGCGTTGAAGTCGAAGTCGGCGCTTTAAATGAAGCCGGTCAGACAGAGGATTACCCGACGGAGAAGGGTTATGCCGCCTTCATGGTGCAGAGCCCTAACTTTTACGGAGTTGTTGAAGATCTTTCACTTCTGGTCGAAAAGGCACATGCTGCCGGTGCTCTTGCTGCAGCATCCTGCGATTTGATCAGCCTTGCTTTATTACAGCGTCCCGGTGATCTCGGTGTAGACATAGTTACCGGCGAAGCCCAGGCCTTGGGAATCCCGATGAGCTTTGGCGGCCCCGGTGTGGGTTATATGGCTGTAACACAGAAGTTGCTGCGTAAAATGCCCGGACGTATTACCGGTGAAACTGTTGATCGTGATGGTAAAACCAGCTACGTTCTGACCATTCAGGCTCGTGAACAACATATCCGCCGTGAACGCGCCACATCAAACATTTGCACCAGTCAGGCACTGATGGCTACATCAGCTACTATCTGGCTGGCCCTGATGGGTGCTTCCGGCATCAGAGATGTTGCTGAGCAATCTGCAGCCAAGGCGCTTTATCTGCAGGAAAAACTGCTGGCGACAGGACTGTTTGAAAATACTTACAACTCAGCTGTTTTCCGCGAATTTGCACTGACAGCCAAAGATGGTCTGGATCTTAATAAATTGAATCAGGATCTTCTTGAAGAAAAGATTTTCGGCGGTCTGGTCGTAGATGAGAACCGCTGGCTGCTGGCAGTCACAGAAAAGAAATCAAAAGAGGCAATGGACAAGTTTGTAGAGACTGTTGAACGTCTCGCAAAGTCGCAATAAGAGAGGAGGAATAATATGACTATGCTAAAAGAAACCCCATTGATTTTTACATTAGGATCAAAATCGTTTAAAAGCAGTTACATCCGTCCTCTCGATGTTGAGATGCCGGACTTGGCTGCTTACTACGGCGACAGTTACCGCGCAGAAATGCCGGATATACCGAATGTGGATGAAATAACCGCTGTTCGCCATTTCACCAATATGTCGAATAAGAACTTCAGCGTTGAAGTCGGAACCTATCCGCTTGGTTCCTGCACCATGAAATATAACCCGAAGGTGAATGAAGACATGGCGGCCTTGCCGGGCTTTGCCAACGTTCACCCCTACCAGCCCTGTGATACAGTTCAGGGAAGTCTGGAACTGCTCTATGAACTGGAAATGCAGCTTAACGACCTGACCGGTATGGATGCTTACACTTTCCAGCCGGCAGCGGGAGCGCATGGTGAGCTGACAGGGATACTCCTGATCAAGGCTTATCATGATGAGAGAGGCGACACTAAGCGTGACACCATCATAGTCCCCGACGCAGCCCACGGCACTAACCCTGCGACTGCGGCCATGGTAGGCTATAAGGTCAGGGAAGTGAAGTCGAACGAGCATGGATTAGTTGATCTGGATGCTCTGGCTGAAGCGCTGGGCGATGACGTTGCCGGTCTCATGCTGACTAACCCTAATACCCTGGGTCTTTTTGACTGCAACATTGACAAGATTACGGAAATGGTTCACGACGCCGGTGGTCTTTGCTACTACGACGGCGCAAATCTTAACCCGATTATGATGCAGGCTCGTCCCGGAGACATGGGTTTTGACTGTGTCCACCTGAACGTGCACAAGAGCTTATCCACACCTCACGGTGGCGGTGGCCCGGGTGCCGGTCCTGTCGGATGCAAAGACTTTTTGAAAAAGTACCTGCCAAGACCTGTAGTGGTCAAGGAAGACGATGGCTTTACTCTGGATTACGATATGCCCGAAAGCATGGGCAAAGTACGCTCATTTATCGGTTCTTTCGGAGTTCTGGTCCGCACGTATGCTTATATGCTGCGTAACGGAGTCGAGGGCCTGAAAGAAGTCTCAGAGGGCGCAGTAGCGAATGCCCGCTACCTAATGGAACGGGTTAAAGAATACTATGAGCTGCCCTATGACGAGCCCTGCATGCACGAGTTTGTCATAACCAGTGCCTGGCAGAAAGAAAAGTACGGCATTGATACGAATGATATCGCCAAGAGACTTATTGACTATGGCTTCCATCCGCCGACCGTCTATTTCCCATTGATTGTTCATGAAGCAATGATGGTTGAACCTACCGAGACGGAGACATGGCGCGATCTCGATGCTCTGGCTCAGGCTTTCATCGACATTGCAAAAGAATGCGAGACGGACCCCGAACTGGTTAAAGGTGCACCGCATGGCACACCGATAGCTCGTCCGGACGAAACCCGCGCCGCCAAAGATCAGATTCTGACCTGTCTGGATTAATAAATAAGATCACAATCTGTGAGAATTCGAAGGGGGGAGTTTTTTACAAACCCCCTTCTTTATGCAGATTTCGTGTCATCTGCGTTTTTGGCAGTAAGAAACTATGCTAAAATATTGGTGTTTAGCCGCAGAAAGGCTATAATTTTTCGCTGGC
>JAQWBU010000006.1 GCA_028706195.1 Eubacteriales bacterium | reverse complement strand
ACCTAAACAAAGGTGAGTTGAAATATTAGTTTGTTAAGAAATTAATCAGCGTTCTGGCAGTCGAAGTATGGTCAAACCCGCCGACTTCCTGACCGTATCTGTTATAGAACATCCACATGTCTGATGTGCGCGGAATCTGCATCTGCTTTCTGCCATAGGATAAATAGCTATGCGCATTGTTAATATATGGCATCACATTAACATTAGTGACTACAGAAGGAAGTATCACAGTTGCTACATTGTAAATTGTTGCAGCACTGCTTGCTGACAGCTGGTTCAAAACAGCATTCAAAACCTGGCGTTGTCTGCCCATACGATAAAAATCACTGTCTATTTTACGCAAACGAGCATAGGCAAGGGCTTGCGAGCTGCTGGCCAGGTTATTGCCAGGGTTCATGCCAAGAGCTGCAGCTTCTGCGCTGTTTAAATAGATGTTTACGCCTCCCATGACGTCGACTGCCTTGATGAAAGATTTGAAGTTAAAGATTACATATCCATTAATAGGAATGCGAAAGTTGGATTCAATAGTGCGTATCAGCAAATTAGCCCCGCCGAAAGCATACGCAGCATTCAACAAGTTCTGTCCATAGCCGGGAATATTCACATTGGCGGCTCTGTAGAGAGAAACCAGATTAAGTTTGCGGGTATTGTGGTTGAGTGAAGCGACAATCATTACATCCGACCGGCCGGAGAAAGAGGCGGTATCTGTACCTATAATGAGAAAGTTTTCAATTCCGTTCATGGTTTGGAGCGGAACAGCCTGAGCTACTTCTTCGTAGGATTTCCCCGCTTTGCTCACAGCCGCTTTATCTTCCGTTGCTCCCGTTTCGATCTTCTCCCCAAAGATATCCTCAAGCTCTTCTCTTGGTATGGAAGCATGATCAATATTTCCCCAGCCGGTCTCAGGATCAAATTCTTCCGGCTGCCACAACGGATCACTGCTATCTGTATCCAGCCAGTCGGGATTATTCAATTGGGGGATATCTTCAGGAGACCGGACACGACCATAGAGATCGGCCAGTGCAACTCCGCCGACAGTAAAAATTGACAGGAGAATTCCGACTAAGACTCCACCCACGACAAGGTACATCGGGTACATGTGATTAAATTTTTCAAGCAAACTCTTACGCTTTTTAATTTGCTGCTGAGCTCGATTAGGCTTCTTATCGGTCACTGGAATACTCTCCTGAAAATACAGCAGCGGGTGAACCGCTGCCGTAAGCTATAGTTCTCCTGAATCCTATTATGCACTAGAAAACTATATTATGACCATTACATTTGTTTGATTTGGGAAAAGACAGCTGACGTCGTGAACCCTCCTTAGAAAATGTTGAAAAAATCTCCTACTCTATTTGCCATAGTAACAGCGATATTATGGTTAAAGACATAAATAATCAGGCTCAGACTCAAGCAGAAAACCACTGCCACTACTAAAGTGGCAAATACCTGTTTCCTGCGCTCTCTTTTTTCAAAAGAAAGAGAAAGATAAGTTGAAATTAACAGCAAAATCGGAATCAGCCTGGTGAAAATAAACCAGAACTCTCCTCCAACAGCGTAATAATGTGCGACCTTGTAAGCAGGGCTTGTGAACAGGTTGACGACAAAAGCGAATAGGGTCAGTGGCAAGATCATAGTTTGCAATGATGAGAAGCGCGAGAAATATTGCTTCAGATCTTTGTTTCCTTTAAGTATGCTTCGTTCCACCAAATAACCGCCAAATAACATCACTCCATATGTAATTATGGTCAGCAACCAGAAGAGGAAGAATGGACCGGCTCTCCAGGCGAAATAAGGAGCTGCGGCCAGGGTGCTGAAAAGCGTGATCACAAAAGGAATAATGGCAGCGAGAAGAGGATGTATGGATGCTTCGCTTCCTAAGAGCCCCTCGCGCAGCCACGAGAAATACCGTTTAGAATCTATTTTCAGCGGTGAGTCCGCTTTGTATCTAAGAGGTTGCTCAGTGCTGTGTACTCTGGGTCCTTCACCTTCCAAATATCCGGGAGGCATCGTCACCTGTTGATGAGGATTGTGATGGACATCCACAGTATGACGGGTGTCTCTTAATCGTTTCCCGCAGTAGGGACAGTATTGATTTTCTGAAGACACTTCTGTCTTGCATGATGGACACTGTTGCATAATACTTCTCTCCTTTCAGATAGCAAGCTAAACGGCTTTCTTAGCTTCACCTTAGCAACGCAAGAGCGCTATTTATTACTTGCGCGTTAGAGCTATATCAGCTTTCTTTCTAAATACGATTGTATTGTACAAAGTTTCATTTGAAACTTATATCCCCTGCGTTACACGCCTTTTATTGTCAAATTGATGACAAATCGCAGGTCACCCTAGTTTACGAAAACATGACACAAAGATTCTTTCACATGCTCTAGAATATAAGATATATAATGAAAAAGTCAGATGTTTTACGTTTGGAGGTTATGATGAGGGCTTTGATTCAGCGTGTTTCACGTGCGGATGTTCAAATAGAAGGAAAAACAGCAGGAGAAATAGGTCCGGGCTACGTTGTTCTCTTGGGTGTGGGCAGCGAAGATGATGCTGACAGTTGCAGCAAGCTGTGGAACAAAATCCGGCGCCTGCGCATCTTCCCGGATGAGAATGGTAAAACAAATCTCGATATCTCTCAGGTGAACGGAGACTGTCTTATCGTGTCACAGTTTACCCTTTACGCCGACCTGCGGCGAGGAAACCGACCCGGCTTTTCCTATTCAGCTGCTCCGGAAAAGGGAAACTCTTTGTATGAATTGTTCGTCGAGCTGGCAAAAAAAGATATCAAAAACGTTCAGACAGGAGAATTCGGCGCGGAAATGAAAGTCACTCTGACTAATGAGGGACCGTTCACTATCTGGCTGGACACTGACGAGCTTTAATACTGCATAACGGTTTCAATCCATGCATGGATAAAGCAAATTAATTTGTGAGGAGACATAATATGAAAAATTCAAACAAAGTCATTTCTCTTATTGTTGGAATCCTGTTTGTGGTTTTAGGAATAATTGCTTTGGCAGACATGATCAGACTTCCCGAGATAATTGGAATACTATTGGGTGCGGCAGCTCTGGTTCAAGGTCTCAGAATTATCTGGATTTATATCCGCACTGAGGATAAATCCGGTTTCAGACCTAATATTGTTTTGGTCTGGGGAATTCTCCTGCTTATGCTGGCTGTCTTCCTCTTTCTCAGTCCCAGTCTGGCTTCCACAATTGCTGTATATCTCGTTGGTGCCTGGTTTATCGCTGATGCAGTCGCGTCCTTCTTCACACTGTACCTGCTGGACCATAATTCAAAAATTGTGAGTATTGTCCTCAGTGTACTGATTCTGGCCGGGGGACTTATCTTGATTTTGCACCAGCGAATAGGTATTAAAGAGTTAACTGTACCGATAGCAGTAACTTTAATTCTGGACGGTATCAGCATACTGCTGCTCACTGTATTGCGTCGTGATCCCGTTGCTAAAGTTGAACCGTTTGAGAACTCAGAGGAAGTAGCAAGACTGGAAGAAGAAAACTAAATTTTCAAGCGGGCGAAGGACAGCGCCTGAGGAATAATCTCGAAAGAGAATGAAGGAGTGCGGAAAATACGTCCATCGAAATTCCCTAGGATTTCGTCATCAGTCGCGGACACAAATTCTCCCGACAGCACATCATGCATGCTAATGAATCTGCTGCCTAAATGCTTGCCGTTGAGGTAACGCAGGATCAGAGGAATAAAGCGCAGATTACCCATCCAAACAACATCACAGAGGTTCAATACCCCATCGAAAGGATCAGCCATCGGTGCAGGATTAAAACCGTTTCCGTAAAAGCCGCCGTTGCAGAGGGCAACAGTGACATAATCTTTCAGCCCCGAAATAATCTCGCCGTTACTGAGCTTCAGTTTATACTCTGTCGGGAAACTTTTTTTGCTGCCTAAATTATTTAATACGCTGACGTAGTAGGCGTTGCCTCCTATTCGGGGGTTTGATTTCATTAATTCATATGCTCTGCGGAGAACCAGCGTATCAAGACCGAACGATACCACATTCAAGGCATAAGATGTGACCTTGCCTGAAACCGGTTCAGGATAGTATTCCACCAGTTTTTCTTCATCACTATATTGACTATAGAAACAGGCACCCGGCGGAAAGACCAGACGTACCAGATCAAGAGGCGCAAATTCAGGAAGCGGCATAGCTCTAACAATGTCTTTAATTGAGATTTTTTTCTTTCCGTAAATAGTTTTGACGAAATCGTTGGCTGTGCCGGCCGGTATGGCCCCTAAGGCGCATTCACTCCCGTAAATTGCCTGGGCAACTTCATTGAGTGAGCCATCTCCTCCGGCCACATAGACAACACCCTGCTTGCCGTATTGTTCAGCGAAGATTTTCGCAGCTTCACTCAAGTGTCCCTCGTGCTGAGTTATTAATATGTCATAGCTTGAGGTTAAACCGGCTTTTTCAAAGGAGCGTCTGATCTCTTCACTAAAATCTTTCGAGCGATGCTTGCCCTGACCTGCTTTTCCACTGATAATAATGAGAAATCTTCTCTTTGCTTCCATCGCTTACCTCTTCTACAACAATGCTCATGTAATAATAGCTTGCTTTATGCGCATGATGCAAGAAAAAGAGCTTTAAAAAATTGGAATTCTAAGCTAAGGCTGCAAGCATCTGGAAGTGATTCCCCGCTTCGCTGTCAGCGGAGAAATAAACCTGATCTTTTGATCTGATAAATCTCAAATCCAGTTCGATATCAGGTCGCACTTCCTGATTATAATGAATCAGCAATTCACGCACTTCGTATTTTCTGTGTTCTTCAAGACTAAAACAATTGACAAACCACAGCAGGTAGCTGGTGTTGTTAACGTGTCCGTTCATGTCAAAATCCGAATACAGCGGTTTATATTTGTAGTGAATTTCCTCACCATCAGGGATCACTATTTTGCTGAGAGGCTTGAGATCAGCAAAGTTTTGAATTTTGCGTGTGGGATAGGGCGGCAAACCAAGTTTGACCGGGTTTACCATGGCTCGTTCGTCCAGGTCGATAATACTCCACATGCTGGCAGCCCTGATCTTTGCTGTTCCGGAGCCGTCTTCCAGTGAAAACATACGCGGGTATACCCCCAGTCGTGCAGGTTCTGCCCAGGTATAAGTCTGAACCTTATCGTATATACGGGGATAAGATTCAAATTTCAAGTGATAACGCAGGCAGACCCAGCAGGCGTTTTTTGCTCTCAGATCTTCAAAGCCGTAATCATAAACGCGGCTGTGACTTTCAGCTATTTCCTGCATCCAGGCCAGTATCGATTGCAGTTTCCATTTAGCATTAAAGTCGACATCATCAGTAATGATCAGACGTTCCTCATAGTAACGGCCATCTTCCCGTTCTACATATTTAGCAGGACTACTTTCCATAAACCAACCTTCATCTACATTCATTTAATATTCTATACCCGCCCGTGCACTCAAACCTTCACTGACATAGGGGTGCTTGCGCATCTTTATTTCAGAATAATAATCACAATGAGCAATCAGATCATCTGAAGGATCGCGACCGGTAATTACGACTTCCAGCTGAGGAGGCTTTGACTGCAGAAGGTCGATCAGACGTTTTTCCGAAACCATGCCGGTAGAGACTGCGCCCAGAACCTCATCCAGCACAAGTAAGTCATATCCTGCCTTGACCTGCCGGAAAATTTCTTCCAGACGATGCTCAAAGAAATCACGAGACTCCCCTTTTTCTGCGCTATTCATCTGAAACACAAACTTTGAGGAGGGCTGACCCGAAACAACTGAAATACCCAACTTTTCCATTTGTGCCAACTCTGCGGAATCACCGGACTTCAAAAACTGCACAAAAAGCACCTTAAGTCCGTTCCCGCTCGCACGCACTGCCAGACCGACAGCAGCGGTTGTTTTCCCCTTGCCATCACCGGCATAGAGATGTATTTTCCCTAGTTTCTCACGAATATCCTTCATATAAATCACTCTTTCAGCCCCGGTTTATTTTTATGAGCATCCTGTAGTCTCGCCGCAGTCCAGACACACCTTGCAAGTCCCATTACGAACCATGCGTGTACCGGAGCAGTTGGAACAGGTAGAGCCATCATAGAGGCGTTCACCGTTTTTGGCTGCTTCGCTGGCACTCTCGTGTATATATTCATCCATACTGATCTGAATTGGTGTTTCGGGGGCAGTGCCTTGATGTTCACTGCCATCAGGTTTTACCTGAACGCGGGAATAATCGCCAGTCTCGATGTCGATCACTTTACTGATCAAGTCTGAAACGGAAGTACAGTATTTAATATACGGATGGCGCTGTACAAAGCCATAAGGCTCAAATTTCTGGCCGCGCAGCATTTTTGAGATCGATTCGGGTTCGATACCGTATTGCAGCATGACCGAGATTGTCTTGGAAAGCGAGTTCAGCAAACCTGTGATTAATGTCCCCTCACGGTCAGTGGTCATGAACAATTCAACGACTTTGCCTTCTTCATCCCGGTTAACCGTAATATAGACTTTGACGTCTTCAATCTGAGCCGGGTGCGTTACACCACTGCGAATTCCCTCAGGCTTAATGCGTTCATGGGTTCCGGGGTGAGAGAGTTTTTCTTCACACTCTTCCAAAGATGAGCGGGTATTCCCAGCATAACTCAGCAATTGTTGGTAAGACATCTCCGCCAGCGGAATGTCACTGCGTTCTTCAGCACCCAAACGCAGGTTGAGCGGCTGTGTGAATTTCGAACCATCGCGATATAGCGTAATACCCTTGATTCCCATTTTCCAGGAAGTCAGCACTACATCCGAGAAATCTTCTAATGTTGCATCATTGGGTAAATTTACCGTTTTAGAGATCGCGCCGGAGATCAAAGGCGAAATCGCTGCAACCATCTTCACGTGGCCGAGATAATGGATAAAGCGCTCGCCTGTTCCACACTGATTGGCAGTATCAAAGACTGCCAGATCCTCTTCTTTAAGATGTGGCGCTCCCTCAATCTTTCCATCCAGAATCATGCCGGAATCATCTTCTCTCAGGATGTAATCCTTGATATCTTTGCGTTCAGCTTCTGTGTAACCCAAAGCCAGGAGGCCATTTTCCACCACCGGATTAACCAGTTTCATGAAACCGCCCCCGGACAGCTTTTTGTAAGTGACATGGGAGAAGAAAGGCTCAATACTGGTAGAAGAACAATCCATGGCAAAGGATATTGTCCCGGTGGGTGCCATGACAGTAACCTGAGCATTGCGATAACCGAATAATTCACCTTCTTGCTCTGCCAGCTGCCAGCTCGCTCTTAACTGATCGCTGAGTTCAGCTAGGCCCTGATCCTCTAAAGTCTCATGTGAGAGCAGTGGTAATTCATAATTCAGTCCTTCAGTGTCATCCTGACGCACTCCGGCAGCGCGACTGTGATTGCGAATAACGCGCTGCATGTAGACTTTATTTTTTTCATAATGTTCAAAAGCACCGCAACGTTTCGCCATCTCTGCTGATACGCGATAACTCTGTCCCGTAATCAGGCCGGCCAAAGCTGCACCGATTTGACGAGCTTCATCTGAGTCATACGGAAGGCCAAGTGACATCAGTAACGCGGCCAGATTCGCCATACCCAGACCGGTAGCGCGGAAAGCCCAGGTTTTGCGAGCGATTGCTTCGGTCGGAAACTGACCCCAGTGAATCGAGGCTTCGAGTACAAATTGACAGAGGGTAATCATGTGCGTGAACCCGACGACATCGAAATGACGGCTCTCAATGTCATAGAAATTTAAGACGTTAATTGAGGCGAGGTTGCAGCTGCTGTCATCGAGGAAAGCATATTCACCGCAGGGGTTGGTTGCGTTAATACGATTATGCTTTGCGCCGTAGTCTCCGTCTTCGCCGGCAGGGCAGGTATGCCAGGCGTTGAATGTGTCATCAAACTGAGGAGCGGGATCTGCACAGCGCCAGGCTGACTGATTGAAAAGTTTCCAGAGTGAACTCACGGAAACTTCGCGATTTACACTCTTATCAACACGACCACGCAGTTCAAATTTCGCGTCCGGTTTGCGATCAAGCGAGTCAACAGCCTTCATGAACTCATCGCTGAAGCGGATGGAGTTGTTGGAGTTCTGGCCGGAGACAGTAAGATAGGCTTCTCCGTCGATGTCAGCGTCATATCCCATCTTGGATAAGGCGATGACCTTGTCCTCCTCCTTAGCTTTCCAGGAGATAAAGGTTTCTATTTCAGGATGATCCACATCCAGACAAACCATCTTCGCGGCCCGGCGTGTAGTGCCTCCGGATTTGATGGCTCCGGCATTGCGATCGAGCCCCTTGAGGAAGCTCATCAGGCCGGAAGAACGTCCACCACCTGAAAGGCCTTCGCCTTCTGCTCTGATGTTAGAAAAATTACTACCTGTCCCTGAGCCGCCTTTAAACAATTTGGTCTCAGTTACATAAGCTTCTGAAATTGAATGCGGACCCAGCAATTTATCTTCAATGGAGAGGATGAAGCAGGCAGAGGCCTGAGAACGTGTATATGTGTCTTTCGACTCCACAACCTCGCCCTTTTCTTGATCATAGTAGAATAGGGCGTTGTTGCCACCGCTTATTCCATATTTTAATTTCAGCCCGGTATTAAACCACTGCGGTGAATTGGGTGCGAACATTTGCGCCAGAAGGGCATAAACAATTTCGTCATAAAGAATTTCGGATTCTTCCTCTGTGATCATTTCTTCATCGAGCAAGGCCTCCACCCAAAAGGAAGTCATGCGATCTGTGACCTGACGCATAGAGTGTTCGTATCCTCTTTCGGTCGGAACACCGGCTTTACGGAAATACTTGCTGGCGATAATGTCGCAGGCCTGCTGCGAGTAGTGTTCAGGGAATTCAAGATCTTTCATATCGCAGATAACACGGTCTGTCTTATGATCCTGCAAAAAGACATCGACCTTTTTCCATTGAAAAAGATCAAATACCGATTTATCGCCATCCACCAGCTCCGCTGTAAAATAACGCCTTATGTGCTGTTTTTTCGTCTCCATCGCTCTCTCCTCTATATAACATAACCGACATATTGTGTCTTGTTAAAGATAATACCACTACATATTGTGGTTCAACAGATAAATTCAATATATCGTAGTCAATGTAATCTGATTGTAATAATTATTGAAATGAGCACTTTTAGCAATACTAACATCTATAAGATAATTTTATTCACCATAGTATGCTTTTCTTAAATCAGGGGTTTTCTTTAATTTATGTTCATTGAAATAATCAATAAGGTCATTTATAATGTTATCGTTAATTTGCCTAATAATCGTATGTAAATATGTATATCTATATTATTAATATTATCGTTTCAAAATGTTTCAGTGAGAGAGGTTTAGTGGAAGTGAGTATTGAAGAACAGAGCACTACTTTTAATGAATTTGATAATCTGATTACGGTTGTAATTCACTCCATTCAGGGGCGGGGCATGCAGGATGCAGATCCCCTTTCAGACAAGGACAGAAAAGATATAAAGGTCTTATTGAGTGAATGCCGTGGTATCGCCAATAAAGTATCACGTTGTCTCAATACCACAATTAACAGAGCCGAGATGTCTTCGCTGATGCGCCGGTATGAAGTAAACAAACCTTTCAAAATCAGCCCTATGTTATACGAATTTTTAGAATATAACTTACTTGTTTATGATCTTTCGGACGGCGACTATGATTTCACTGTCGCACCGCTGACAATAGCCTGGCGTGAAATAGATGAAAAAGGACTGACAGATTATGGTGACATGCTGAGCGAAGCTTTGTCTCGCGTCGGAGCGCAGCACGTCGAACTGCTTCCTGAAACCTCATCTGTTATTCTTAAACTACCTAATATGCGTCTCGATCACGGTGTTTCATACAGAGGGTATACCTTGAAATACATGAAGGAACATCTCATTAAAAATGGCGTTACCAGCGGTTATATTAATATGGGCGGCAACCTGCACATGATCGGCCGAAAACCTGATGGCAGTTCCTGGCGCACCAGCCTGATTAACCAGCTGGATGAAGGCAATACAATCGGCGTAGTCGAGTTGGAGGACGAAGCGATAGCATCCGCTACTGTTGATGAACGCGGCTATGTCAAGGGAACGCGACTTTATCGTCATTTAATCAATCCTTACACTGGTGAGAAGCGTGAAACAGGTCTGTTCAGTGTCACCTGCGTCTCCGATACACCCTGGGTGGCAGATATCACGACCACTGTGCTTTTTCTCATAGGCTTGGAACGTGGCGAGAAATTCATGAAAGTTCTTTCTGAAAAAACGGGAGCATTTTTAGCTTACTCTGCGGTCAACAACAAAGGCGAAGTCTTTGTCAGCCCCAAATTGGAGTTTGTGCCTGTTGAGGAGCTGTAATGAGCTCTAACTCAGAAGATCTAAGCCCTGAACCAGTGAAGTCTTACCGGGATGCAGCTTTGTACTGTATCGAAAGACTGGAAGCAAATAATTTCGAAGCATATGTCGTGGGCGGAACCGTCCGCGACATTTTTTTAGGCAGGGAAATTTCAGATCTTGATCTTGCAACTTCTGCGTTGCCGGAAGAAGTACATCTGGTGTTTTCAGCACACAAGGTGCTGGATACCGGTATTAAGCACGGTACAGTAACTTTAATCCTGCCGGCAGCCGATTCAGAATTACTTCTGGAAATCACCACCTATCGCTTGGAGTCCACCTATAGCGATGCCCGTCATCCGGATCAGGTCGAATTCACAAATTCAATTGAAGAAGATCTCGCCCGCCGCGACTTGACGATAAATGCCATGGCCTGTCATCCTAATCGCGGGATTCTGGATCCCTACGGTGGACAGCAAGATTTGAAAGCAGAAATCCTGAGGGCAGTCGGTAAGCCGCGAGAAAGATATCAGGAGGATGCCTTACGCATTCTGCGCACACTGCGCTTCGCCGCGGAGTTGGGTTTCTCCATCGAAGAACACACGGAACAAGCGCTACTAGCTAGTTGTGAGCGTCTGGCACTTGTCGCTGCCGAGAGACTCAATGTTGAATTCTTACGTCTGATTACAGCGGCCCACTCCCCCCGGATTATGGACAAGTATTGGTCCGTTATTGCCGTGTTTCTGCCCGAACTCAGTATTCTCGCTGACAGTGATGTCCGGAAAAGCTACTTGCCTCAGCTAAATCAATTACCGGCACAAGTTGCAGATCGTCTGGCGTACCTCTCAGCTCTGGCTCTACTTTATAGATCAGCGGATGCGGCTGCGACAATCTGTAAACGTTTGAAGTGTTCAAAAAGCTTAACAAAGGAAGTCAGCTGCCTAAGCGAATATGCAGTTAGAGCGATACCTGTGAACAAACTGAGCGTCGACGAGGCACGTCAACATTTGAGCCGCTTTGAACGAAGCCTTGAAGATCTATTGCTTTTGAAAACTTTGCTCGGCCAGTCGTTGGAAGATATTGAAGAGTTCCGGAAAATTGATCAGGAACTAAGCGCTGCCAATTTGAACGGTCTCAGGAGTCTCGATATTGATGGACAAGACCTGATTGCGCTTGGTTTCGAAGGCGAGGCTATCGGCGCTGCACTAGACAATCTTTATAAAGCTGTCCTTTGCGAAAATCTTCCCAATGATAAAGCGACCCTGCTGGAGAGGGCGAATACTTATTTACATAGAATCTGATTTCAGTCTGTTCGAAAGTGGCATTCTTTATTAATATGTATACTGTGGTTTTGGAATGTTATTCAGAGTGCTTTTGTTAACATGTAATTTTTGCATTATTTGAATACTAATATAAAACTGCATTGCATTTAGATTAGCACGCAAGATGTTCATCATATCCTGCGTACGGAAGGGTTTGGTGATACTATAAAAATTACTAAGAGTTTCTCTACGATCCAACGTGTCATCTCAACTCTCCTGTCATTTGCACTGGCACTCTTTCTTGGTGGCTTGCTTATTGAGCTGACTGGAGAAAGTGCATTAGATACTTATAAAGTATTATTTGAAGGTGCTTTCATAGGCAAAAACAATCTGAGCGAGACCCTCATCAAATCCAGCATCCTTTTACTGACCGGACTCAGCTATGCCTTTGTTGCTAAGGTCGGCCTGATTAATATTGGCGCTGAGGGACAACTGTATATTGGAGCTGCCTGCAGTGCCGCAGTTGGAATTTACGGAACTTTTTTACCCGGTGCCCTGCATTTAATTGCCGCTTTGCTGGCAGGCTTTGTGGGCGGCATGATCTGGGGCGGCATTGTCGGCTTTTTCAAGGAGCGCTTTGGTGCCAACGAGATAATCACATCATTAATGATGAACTACATTGCGATTCTGGTGGTCAGCTATCTGGTACATGAACCCATGAAGGATATGTCCCAGACATATCCTTACTCCTATCGTGTTGCGACCAGCGCTCAACTTCCGAGAATTCTTACTGGCACCCGCCTGCATGCCGGCCTGTTTGTAGCCTTATTGTGTCTTTTTTTCTACTGGATATATTATCGTTACACATCTAGTGGCTATCGGATGCGTGTCATTGGTCAAAACCGCCTGAATGCAGAATATGCCGGTTATAATGTCAGAAAAAATATGTTCGCGGCTATGGCTATAGGCGGAGGCTTTGCCGGTCTGGGCGGAGCGCTGGAGATACTGGGTGTACAATTCCGCTTATTTGACAATTTTTCCTCAGGCTATGGTTTTGATGGAATATTTGCGGCCATCCTGGCGAATCTGCATCCTCTGGGCATGATTCTCACATCTGTCGTTTTCGGCGGACTGCGTAACGGAGGGCTGATGATTCAGGTGAAAACCAATGTCTCCAGCACTCTTACCAGTGTTGTTCAGTCACTGGTAATTATTTTGGTTCTCATGAGAATCTTTGATCGTTTACCGATCTGGGGCAAAAAACACAGTAATCAGAGTTTGAGAAAAAGGAGTTCTGACTGATGGATTTAGTTCTTAGTTTTCTAACCTCTGTAATCCGGCAAACTGTCCCCATTCTTTACGTTGCCCTTGGTGTGCTCGTCATACAGACATCCGGCATTTTGGAAATGGCATCCGAAGGAAAAATGCTCTTATCTTGCTTCATAACTGCTATTGTCGCCTTTTATACCGGCAGCGCCTGGATCGGATTAATTGTCGGAACACTGGCCACCGGAATCATCGGAGTCATATACATCTGGCTCATTCAGGAATTCCATTTGAATCAGATTATTGTAGGACTTTCCTTTAATACACTTGCGCTGGGAATTACCTCCCTGCTGTTCCGCCAAAAATACGCTGCTGTTATGGAGATGAATCCGATTCTTCCGACTTTTGAATTCAGACCGGCAGGTTTCTCGATCCCTGTATATGTCGCTTTTCTGATGGTTCCGCTGCTAAGCTTATTTCTGAAGCGCACTACTCCCGGTCTGAAGATCAGATCAGTGGGAGAGAATCCGCGCGCTGTCGAATCTATTGGCTTAAGTGTTAAGAGAGTGCGTTACATGTCGGGCTTTTTAGGCAGTCTTCTGATCGGTATCGGCGGAGCTTTCTTTGTACTGGGCGTTTCCGGAATTTTTGCGGAAAACATGACAAGCGGCCGCGGATATATAGCCATGACAGCAGTATCTTTTGGCAAATTCACTCCTATCGGAACTCTGGCCTCTGTTGTTTTATTCGGCACCGGAGATGCTTTGCAATACCGCCTGCAAGCAGCAGGCAATATTATCCCACATCAATTCGCGCAGATGGTCCCATACTTGATGACTGTAATTGCACTGGTAGTATTCGCCAAAAACCCTAATTCACCATCCAGTCTGGGAAAACCCTATTATAAAAGCCGTTAGCTCTATGACAAAATATAAATCAGTTTATTCCATATAAGGAGGTTCATTTAGAACATGAAAACAAAAATAAACATTACAATAATCGCACTTCTGGCGCTGATACTGACAATCGTCCCGCTGGCAGGCTGTAATAATAACGCATCTGAGCCGGATGAGACTACAACTGTGGTGACTGAAACAGACGCCCCTGAGCCAACGTCTGATTTAATCGGAGAAGGCTTGAAGGCTGCTATGCTCCTGCCCGGACCCATCAGTGATATAGGCTATAACGGACCTGCTTACGAGGGTTTGTTGAGAATCGAATCCGAGCTTGCTTATGAAATCAGTTATGCGGAATCGGTCGATCCCGCCGACTATGAAAATGTGCTTCGCACCTATGCGCAGGAAGGTTACAATCTGATCTTTGCACACGGTAACCAATTCCTGGAGACCGTTACGATAGTGGCAGAAGAGTTTCCTGATACATGGTTTGCTGTCACCAGTGCTTTTACTACAAACGAGAAGAATATTTCAGGCATGAATCTCAGCAGTCATGATGTCGGTTTTCTCAGTGGGGCTCTCATGGCTCAAATGCCTGATGTTGACAAGATCGGTATGGTATCCGGTGCGGAAATCCCACCCCTGGTTATGATTTATGATGGCTTGCGTGCCGGAGCTGCATATATAAATCCCGAAGTGGAAATTGCTAATGTGTACACGGACGCAAGAGCTGATATGGCCGCCTGCAAAGAAGCAGCAGTTGCTTTGTTGGATAGCGGCAGTGATATCCTTTCCACCACTGCCGGCACCGGCGCTCCTGGAGTAATCTCAGCTGCAGCAGATGCAGGCAAGTACTTTGTTGGAAATTCATCCGATTGGTCCTCAGTTGATCCGGAGACCGTCCTGAACAGCGTTATTACCGACTGGGGCTCGGCAGTTGTGAATACTGCCACCCTTTACGCAAAGGGTGAGCTGCAGCCCATCCCATACATGAATGGCATTGTCGAAGGAGCCGTTTATTTCCTTGAATACGGTGAACACGCACTCGAAGTCATTCCGGAAGAAGTACTAAGCCGGATGGATACAATAATTGAGGATATAAAAGCGGGAAAGATTATCATAGCTGACGAAGTAGCTGCTCTTCCCGAGGAATAAATCAAGCCTGCAGACATCAGGCTTATGAGGATAATTAATGCAAGAACAGAGCCAAATAAAATTGGAGCTGAAAAACATTACGAAAACATTCGGCAGCTTAGTGGCTGTTGATGATTTATCTTTAATGGTTAAAAAAGGCGAAGTCCATGGTCTCCTTGGCGAAAACGGTGCGGGTAAAAGCACTTTAATGAATGTTCTCTATGGACTCCTCGCTGCCGATTCCGGCAAAATTCTGATTGACGGGCAGGAAGTTCAAATCACTTCACCGGCTGATGCAATTTCTCACGGCATAGGCATGGTACACCAACATTTCATGTTGGTGCCGACAATCAGCGTATTGGAAAATGTGCTTTTAATGTTGAGTAACGAAGACAAAAGCTTTTTTCCGAAAGCAAATCAGGTCAGACAACGTATCCTGGAGTTTTCCGAAATTTTCTCTCTGGACGTAGACCCGAATGCGCTTGTTCGAGACTTAAGCTTAGGACAACAACAGTGTGTTGAAATTATTAAAGCCGTTTACAATGACTCTGACATTCTGATACTTGATGAACCTACTGCTGTTCTTAACCCAAATGAAGCGGCAGAACTTTTCATCATCGTTGAGCGATTGCGGGATATGGGAAAATCCGTCATATTCATCTCACATAAACTTCAGGAGTTAATGGACATCTGTGACCGAATTACTGTGTTACGGGATGGGAAAATTATTGACACAGTGGCGATAGAAGAAACTACAGCGCAGGAACTGTCCTATCTGATGATTGGAAAACGCTTAAACATACAGTTGCAGCGAAATAATGAGCCCGAAGGTGACGTTGTTCTGCAAATAGGAGACCTGCTTGCAAAGTCATCTGGCGGCTCTACAGCTGTGGACCATTTGAATTTGGAAGTGCGTTCAGGAGAGATCTATGGCATTGCCGGTGTAGATGGAAATGGACAATCTGAACTGATCATGGCAATAAGTTCGTTAAGTGAATATGAAAGTGGGAGCATTGCCATCGATTGCAATCAGCTTGAGCTGATGTGTTCACCAAAAGATGTTTTGGACTGCAATGTAGCGCATATCCCCGAAGACAGACAGCGTATAGGTACTGCTATGGGTATGACAGTTGGGGAAAATCTGGTGCTCCACAACATAGATAATCTGGAATTTCGCAATCATAGACTTCTGGACTGGAAGAAGATCAACTCCTATGCTGAAAAAATCGTAGAGAAATATGACATTAGAACTCCCGGAGTTGAAGCGCCGCTGTCTTCATTGTCAGGTGGTAATCAGCAGAAGCTGCTTGTTGCCCGGGAGCTGGAGAAGAAACCTAAATTGCTTTTGGCAATGCACCCTACCCGTGGGGTTGATATTGGAGCAATCGACTTTATCCATAAACAGATCATCGCTGCCAGAAACGAAGGCTGCGCGGTTTTGCTGATATCCACGGATCTTGAAGAGATCCTGGCCTTAAGTGATCGCATCGGTGTAATGTATAAAGGAAAAATAAAAGGTGAAGTTAGCCGTGACAAGGTCAAAATGAAAGATATCGCCATGTGGATGGTAGGAAAAGACTCAGACGCAGAGCAAATAAAGGCCGGATGATATTGACTGCGCTTGCTTCAATCACTGTCTCTGACAGCCTCAGCTTCGTCTGAAGCTGAATCGCTCTCCGCTTCTACTTCTTCCGGCAACTCGCTTGTTTCCTTATTTTCTAAATACTGAACATAAAAAACGGAAGCAAGCGTGAGCACGCTTCCCTGAATTTCTCTCACACTCAGCATCTGTCCCAATATGAGCGCTCCTCCAATCGCTGCAAAGACAGCTTCCAGACTCATAATCATCGAGGCCACAGTAGGCTGGCTATGCTTTTGAGCGACGATCTGCAAAGTATATGCTACGCCGCAGGAGAAAACTCCGGCATAAAGTATTGGTGACAACGCGGACCTGATCAGCACCGGATCCATGTTTTCAAATAATAGCGCCGGAATAAAGGATAAGACTGACGCAATCAGAAACTGTGAGGCACTAAGAGCGATGGGATCCACATCTCCGGCATATTTTGCTATCGCGAGTATATGGAAACTGTAACCGACTGCGCCCAGCAGAAGCAGAATATCTGATGTACCAAACTTGCCACTGTCACCAAAGGTCATGAGGAAAAGCCCTGCTACCGCAATAGCAACAGCCAGCCAAAAGCGAGGATTCACCTTTTTCCCAAAAGCCTGACTGATGATTGGGACGAAAACTATGTACAGGCTGGTGATAAAGCCTGCCTTCCCCGCGCTCGCTGTCTGTAGTGCGATCTGTTGCAGCGAACTGGAAACAAAAAGAAGTAAGCCTATGATCACAGCAGCTTTAAGGAATTTTCGATCCAAACTTGGCTTGCGGGCTATGATCAGAGGAATTAAAACCAGAACTCCTATGCCATAGCGCAAAGCATTGAAAGTAAAGGGTCCGACATGCTCCAGACCCGCTGATTGTGCTACAAAAGTCATACCCCAAAGAAAGGCTGTCAGAAGCAGCATCAGATGTGCTTTTTTACTTTGTGTCACCTGTCCTCCATACGTATATCAATTAAGATTAAAAGCGCGCCCGCTCGGACGCACTATCCTTGTTTCAAGTCATTATGTTGATTAGCGGGCAAAATTCAGTTCTGCACCGGTCTCATCGATCCACACCATGTGCTCTCCCTCAATCCTGTATTCGATCACGTTCCTGTTGATCGTGCCATCCATTTCACCCACCATGATGAAAGTACTCTCAGTCAGCTTGTCTATTGACAGAGTCAGTGGCTCCAGCAGTAATAGTACCAGCTGTGCCTCCTGAGAAGCACTATCAGGATCTGCCAGAACATACTTCATCGAATTGTCGTGCTCCGTAATTACAAGCTTGAGTTCATCAAAATTGCCTGCAGCTGCTTCGTCCAACGCAGCTCCCCCTGTTATCTGCCAGGTTCCGTAAATTGTAGATTCTTCTTTACAGGCTATAAGACCTAGCAATAATATTAGGATCAGCGCCAAAAGCAAGGTCGGTATGTGTGATTTTTTCATTGTAATCTCCTGTGCATTCTCAGCGGCGGGTGAGCAGCAAGGTTCCCGATTTTTCTCCATTAATGGTCAACGTGTTTTCATGAAGAGAAAAGCTCGCCTCTTCTTCAATGGTTTCACCCAACTGTGTTGTGGAAAGCTTAAGTCTCTTATCGGAAAGAAACTCATATTTGATCTTAACCGTGTGATACCTGACAATTCTATCCTCCTTAGCCTGCCCATTTTCTGAGTCTGCCGGCAGCTCAGCTGAGATTTCAATGGCACCATTTGATTTAAAATCCAGTAAAGTAATGCCATCACCGTGAGTAACATCCATATTGCCGCTTTCCAACTGCCACAATCCCAGCAACGGATTTTCCTCCTGCTTGCAGGCAGTAAACAGCGGCAAAGCACAGAAGAAGAGGGCTAAGAGAAAAACTGATGCGATCTTTTTAACAGGAGAGCTACACATTCATACTATAATAGCAAAACTGAGAGCAATACCGAGACTTTCCGGTCTGAGAATTTCGACATCTTCAGTCAAATTGCTGTGCAATTCTACTAATGACAGATCCTATATAGAAAGACAAAGTGATTAGTACAAAAAAGGCGACGAATCAATCGCCGCCCTTTTTTGTCATTTGCTGCTTATTATGCATTTACTTCATTGTTGATGGAGAACATTTCCTGCCCATAGAATCGAAATAGGGTTGAAAGAGATCCATCAGCTCCTTCCAGTATGCCGGATGCTCTTGAGTGCCACTGTATTCACGCTTTTCCTCGTCCTCAATGTAAACAATCAGCTTCCAGTAGGTACCATCTTCACTTCTGACCGAATTATAAGTCTCAAGCCAGTCGTCCAGAAACAAATTGTAATAGAGGCTGTCAATTAGTGCGGACAGTTCTCCACAAGGTCTTCTGCCCAGAGTTTCCTCATGAGTGTCGTCCTTACACATGCAGATCTTGTAGGTACAGCAATTTGGATAATGTCTGCGAAAATTGATTTGGGAAAAGCCTTTGTAGTAGTTCCCCGCGTAAAAGCACAAGCCGCTAATGTACGGAATTACTTGTCTGCCATCTTTGGTGTATGCTGTCGCGCCGAAATATTTATCGCAGGAGCTGCAATAGTACCTGTACTTAATTTCGTCCTCTGCTAACCTTTCCCAGAGGAGATCGGTTGACAGAGGAAGAAGATCAATAACATCCGTCATGCCGCAATGGGGGCATTTCAGCTTTGTCATAAGTCGCCTCCTTTTAGATCGCTCGCGGTCATATTCTGTTGTCTCTGGTGATTTTCCCGGCGCGTATCAGATACGTGCATCCTAAGCAGAACTTGCTGCTGATTTCGAATTGCAAACAGCCTTCGGTTTTTTGTACCAATATTTTATCATATGTTTGGGCACAATATCAATAATCAATCACAATTATGTATTAATATCTATATTTGACACAGTATTTAAGTTGTGTCTGTTTGTATCAATTACGTTGTCAGATAAGTCAGCGAATTAGTATACTTTCGGTAAATGATCTTTGCATACCTGATTGGTCAAGGCAAATCCGGAAAGGGGCAAAGTATGAAAGTAAATGAAATCGTCTCGCATCGTATTGTTATGAGTGAAGATTTAAACCATCATAAGACACTTTACGCCGGACGTGCAGCTGAATGGTTTGTTGAGACCGGACTAATGGCTGCAGCTCAACATCTGCCTGCAGAAAACATCGTTTGTGTAAAAATTCATGAAATGACTTTTAAACGACCGGTATTGCCGGGGGAAATTATCAGGCTCTGCAGCAAAATTGTTTTTGCAGGCAGAACAAGCGTTGTCGCCAATATCGACATTAGCGTGGACGGAGAACAAATGGTTAACGGCTTCATTACTTTTGTGAACGTTGATGAAGAAGGCCGCGCTTTTCCTCACGGTGTCACAATTGAAGCTATAAGCGAAGAAGACATACTGCTTCAGGAAGAGGCTAGAAAGTTGTATGAATCGAACTAGATCCTCTGTTCACAGCTGTCTCGAAGCGGACAGTCAGGACAAAGCGGCTTCTTCAGACAGTGGGTTTTACAATGTTCTACAATCAAAGCATGTGCTTCCTGCAGGTAGGGCACTGCTGAAGCGGCACCGAGGTTAAAATCGCCGTCCAGCCAGGGCTCTTCAGCTCTGACCAAAGTTTCCAAATCTGACCGCAGCGCCTCGTAGCCACGAGGCACTACATAACCGAGTCTTCCCAGAAATCTCCGGGTGTAGCTGTCAATGAGAAATACAGGCTGATGCGCTGCATACAAAACGATCGAGTCACATGTCTCGGGACCGACCCCATTAATTGACAGCAATTCCGTTCTTAACAGATCAAGAGACATAGTGCTTAGTTTTTTTGTGTCTTCACCATGATCAAGAAACCACTGGGCCAAATCAAACAGACGCGGTGTTTTCTGATTGAAAAAACCTGAAGGCCGTATCCATTCCTTAATATCTTCCGGGTCCTCTTGCACCAGCCACGAGGCTGTGAAATTACCGAATCCGGCCGCCTCTTTAAGATTAGCCAACGCCAGTTCGACATTTGACCAGGCTGTGTTTTGAGTCAGGATGGCTCCTGCCATCATCTCCCAGGCCGTCTCAGCAGGCCACCACTCCAAAGATCCGTACATACTGTAGAGTACAGCCAGACTATGAAGAAAGCCGCGATCCAGTGCTTTCGACTCCGAGCTTGATGTCGGTTTGTTCAATGTCAGTCCTTTCACTCAAGCAAACTTCAATTTGATAGCGCCGGCCAGCTATGCCAGATAAGCGTTCATGATCTCCGCCGGTACTAAATTACCTCCGGTGGCCCAGACAACATGGATAATGTCGTGAGTGTCAGCGAGCTGAAGCTCAGCCAGATATCGTTTAGCTGATTCATATCGGAAAAGCCCGACCGGGCCGGCGAAAGCGGCCGCTGCAGAAGGCTCAATCCTGATTTGCTCTCTCTGATCCAGTGCGCGCAGGTAAGTGAAGAGATCCGCATCTTCAATTGTGAAAATTCCACTGAGCAAAGGTTCCATGAGGCGACCGACAAAGCCTGACGAACGTCCTACTGCCAGGCCATCCGCCTCCGTTTTCCCGTCAAGTCCGAAGTCCTTCACGCTGATTTCGTTATGCAGGCCTGTTGCCATGCCGAGCAACATGCCGGGAACGTGAGTCGGCTCGACAAAAAACACATGAACTGCATCTCCAAACAGCTTCTTTAAACCGAAAGTTATGCCACCGGGAGCGCCGCCCACACCGCAAGGAATATAGAAGATGGCAGGTCGATTGTTAGTCGGGAGAATATCTAACTGGCGCATCTGTTCTTTAATGCGCAAGGCGGCAACAGCATAACCCAGAAAAAGATTAACTGAATTCTCATCATCCACAAAATAACTGCCGGAATCAGCTAAAGAATCCGCTCGTCCCTGTGCGACAGCTGCGCTGAAATCTCCGGCATATTCCTTGACAACAACGCCTTTTGAACGCAGCAAATCCTTTTTCCACTGTTTGGCGTCAGCTGACATATGCACGATAACTTTGAAAGCAAGGGCAGAAGAAATGATTCCGATTGACAAGCCCAGATTACCGGTGGATCCAACCTGAATCGTATATTGTGAAAAAAGTTTGCGCTGCTCCGGCTGCGCCAGCACACTGTAATTATCTTCTTCCTTGAGCAGATTGTGCTCCATAGCCAGCTGCTCTGCATAGTGCAAAACTTCATAGATCCCGCCGCGAGCCTTGACGGAACCTCCCACCGGCAGATGTGAATCCATTTTCAAAAACAATCTGCCCTGAAAGTCCGATTGAGAGCTTAAGCTTCCAGCCATCTCAGGGATTTCTCTGAGCTCTGATTCGATTAGTCCGCCATCTGCCCTGGTGTCCGGGAAATACTCCATCAAGAGGGGAGCGAAACGTCTTAACCTCTGATCAGCATCAATGATGTCTTCCAAAGAAAAGGAGATCTCATCCCAGGCCTGGCTGGCTGGCATTAAGTTGGGATTCAGCCAGACCGTCGGCTTTAGCTTCAGTACATCGGCTAAAGCCGGAGATTTATCAAGATATTTTTGAATATCAATCATCTTCCTGTCCTGCAAGTCTGTACTAGAATTTTCGGCCAAATCCTCTTTTGTAGATATCGGCATATTCATAGGGCTCGTCCGCTTCCCAGGCATTATTAGCCACCCAGTAGGGATTACGCAGCAGTTCTCTGCCCAGAGCCACTAAATCAGCGCGCCCATTGGCCAGAATTTCCTCCACCATCTCTCTTTCACGGATCAGACCCACAGCTATGACCGGAACATCACATTCTTTCCTGATTGTTTCTGCCAACGGGATCTGATAACCGGGGTAAACATCGATCTCAGCCTCAGCGATGCCACCTGAACTGATATGAAAGAGATCGACGAATTTTTTTACCATATTTACAACTTGCACTGTTTCCTCCAGATTAGTTCCTCCCGCCAGATAATCTGTTGCGGACAGACGCAGGAGCAAAGCTTTCTCCTCTGGCCAGACCCCGCGAACTGCTTCCAGCACCTCCAACAGGAAACGGGCGCGGTTTTCCAGACTTCCGCCATATTCATCTCTGCGCTGATTGGATACAGGTGACAGGAAGGTGCTCAGTAAATAGCCATGCGCTCCATGAATCTCGATAGCGTCAAAGCCTGCCGCATCCGCTCTTATGGCTGCATCACAGAAAGCCTGTTTCACTTCTCTCATATCTTCAGCCGTCATCTCGCGGGGGGTGCGGTATTCCGCATCAGAAGCAAGCGGGCTGGGCGAAATTGTGTAGTTCTCTTTCTCGCCTTCTGCTTCACTTTTGCGTCCGGCATGGTTTAACTGCAGAGCCATGAGAGCGCCTTCGTCATGGCAGGAATCAACAACTCTTTTCAGCCCGTCGATATAGCTATCGTCCCAGATGCCGAGGCAGTCATCAGTGATGCGTCCGTTGGGCATAATAGCAGTCGCCTCCATAATAATCAAAGCGGTTCCGCCAAGCGCGCGACTTGTGTAATGGACAAAATGCCTGTCATTTACCAGACCGTCTCTGGCTGTAAAGAGGCACATCGGAGGCATAACTATTCTGTTTTTTAACTCGAGGTTTTTCACTTTAAAGGGCTCAAAAATTCGCATATATTCTCCTTCAGTCTTTTGATGTTTTTACTTGATCTGTTCATCTCGAAAATTTAATTTTTCTTATTCTCTACACTTTAACCTTTCTCTTTCGTCTGTGCAGTGACTTGTGGACAAGTTTTCTTGTGTAGAATAAACTCGATAGTGCAGAGTCCGATTAGACTCATGTTAAAGGAGCAAGATAATGAATGAACGTGGATTAATTGATTTCAGAAGCGACACGGTTACCCATCCTACAGCCGAGATGCGCCAGGCTATGTTTGAAGCAGTAGTCGGCGATGATGTCTATGGTGACGATCCGACCACCAATGAGCTGGAAAGGCTTGCCGCAGAGATTTTGGGTAAGGAAGCTGCGCTCTTCGTTCCCAGTGGCACGATGGGCAATCAGCTGGGCGTGCTGGTGCACACACAACGCGGACAGGAGATTATTCTTGGCTCCAATGCTCATATTTTCGTGCACGAAGTCGGAGCAGCTGCGGTGCTTTCAGGCGTCAGCATGAGAACACTTGAATATTCTGGGGATCTGCCTGAGCCGGACAAGATTGAGGCTGCAATCCGCGCGGAAGATATACATGAACCCGAAACAAGCTTGATTTGCCTTGAGAATGCATTGTCCAATGGCAGGGTTGTACCGTTGCATTTGATGAAGGAAGTCTACGAGCTATCCAGGCGTCGCCGGCTCTCTGTTCATTTGGATGGGGCCAGGCTGTTCAATGCAGCGACTTATCTTGGTGTTGACGTCAAAGAGATCACGCAATATGCGGATACCGTCAATGTCTGTCTCTCAAAAGCTTTGTGTGCACCGGTGGGCAGCATTTTTGCAGGTCCTGCCAATCTGGTGAAAAGGGCCCGCAAGTGGCGTAAGCTGCTGGGCGGAGGCATGAGACAGACCGGTTTCCTGGCTGCTCCTGCATTGCTGGCACTTCAGGAGATGCCCCGTCGCCTGAAGGAAGATCACCTTAACGCGGACTATCTGGCAGAGAAATTAGGCGAAATCGACTCGGTAACCGTACTGACAGAACGCCGTGATATTAATATGGTTTTTTTCAGAATTGATAGGGCTGAAGAGCAGCTGAACCAGCTTCCTGAGCTGCTGGCAAAGGACGATATCCTCATTAACGGTCAGGAGACAAACGGGGAATGGCGCTGGGTCACGCACAAGGATATCACCCGCAGTGATATCGAGCTGGCTGTAAACAAGTTGGGTGAGTTGCTGTCTTAGTTCTTAATCCGAAATAAGCTTCACATAGTAATGGCGGTTGCGGGGACCATCAAACTCCACGAAATAGATACCCTGCCATGTGCCTCGCACAAGCTGGTTGTGTTCGATAATCAGCAAGGTACTGCAGCCAATAGTGCTTGATTTCAGGTGGGCAGACGAATTTCCTTCGTAATGGCGGTAATCGGGATCATCCGGGAAGGTCCGGTTCAGGCCCAGGAGCATATCCTTCCGGACATCCGGATCAGCGTTTTCGTTGACGGTAATAGCTGCGGTTGTGTGTGGACAATAAACCAGGCAGATACCGCTTTCAATTCCGCTTTCACGCAGATACGACTCGACAGCTGCCGTAATATTGTAAAAACCTTCAGGATCTGTCTTGAGAGAAAATTTCTTAAGCATTTAACATACCCCCTATGACTTCAAGGCTAAAGGCGAGACGAGCCCATCTCGCCTTTAGTTCGAGCTAAATTAAAACTGTTTGCGATCTTATTCCCTAAACATCTCTTTTGACAGATTATAGAGCAGTTCAACGCCGATCCCGCTGGCACCTATGGGTTTTCTGTCCGTTGCGGAACCGGAGTAGGAAGTTCCGGCAATATCCAGATGTAGAAAAGGAGTGTTGCCTGTGAAGGCCCGCACGAAATGTCCTGCTGTAATCGTGCCGGCTCCGCGGCCTGCAGGGCCACCCGAATTTTTGATATCAGCGCGGTCACTCTTGTTAAGTTCGGCATATTCCTCGTGGAAAGGCAGACGCCAGACCAAATCTCCTGATTTTTCTGAGGCAAGGCTCAAGGCAGACCAGAGCTCTTCATCATCAGACATGGCTCCGGTCATAAGATCCCCTAGAGCAACAACGACAGCGCCGGTCAGGGTGGCGATATCCACAATGTAATCGGCGTGCTCCTTCTGGCTCGCATAAGTTACAGCGTCAGCCAGAGTCAGGCGACCTTCAGCATCGGTGCTGAATATTTCAATAGTTTTTCCTGACATGGAGCCGATGATGTCGCCATTACGGTAGGCACGGCCTGAGACCATGTTTTCGCAGGCAGCAACGATCGCGGTAACATTGACCTCGGCTTTAGTTTCGGCCAGCGCGCGAATTGCAGAGATGACTGCAGCAGAACCGGCCATGTCTCCGAACATGCTGAACATACCTTGAGTTGTTTTCAGAGCGTAACCGCCACTGTCATACATCATGCCTTTACCTACAAGTGCCAGAGTCTTGTCACTGTCCGGCTTTCCGCGGTAACGCAGCACGATCAGGCGCGCTTCTTCATCCGAGCCTTTGGCAACTTCGAGGAAAGCTTTCATGCCCAGTTCTTTTATAGCGTCGGGTTCGAAGATCTCCACCTCGACATTGCTTTGCTTACCAATGAGTTCGGCTACAGCTGCCAGTTCAGTCGGCGTCATGACGTTGGCCCGCTCATTGACCAGCTCGCGGCCTAAATATACGGACGAAACCAGAGCCTGCAATTCGTTGAGTTTATCTCCTGACAGCTCAGTTTCTTGTATCAGCGCAATATTTTTCAAAGTCTTTTCAGAGTTCCCGTTGGCCAGTTCCAGCTTTCTTGCCCGCTCCAGGAGTTGGGCAGCCAGTCCGGCTTCGCCGGCTGCAGTTACTTCTGTCTCTGCTTTTACATCTTCTTTGTCCTCAGATTTCAAATCCTTCTCCGGCTTGAAACCGCTGCCTGAATAGGGATTGTACACAGGCAAAGCCAGCAGAAAAGCCTTCAGACACTGCAGTTTCTGCTCATCACTCAAAGCGGCCGGAAACGAGAACTGTAAATCTGCTGCTGAATTTTTTGTGAAAGCATTTGCTAATGCGTGGAAGGTCTTCTGCAGTTTACGGTGTGATCTGTCTTCCGGATCCAGACGCAGTAAATAGAGATCGCCGCCTTCTGCCAAGGCCTGACGATAATATTGCATGCATTCATCTTTAGTGAACAGTTCACTGTCACGCTCCGCCTTTTCCTTAATTTCCTGAGCTGCATTGTCTAAATCGCCAAGTTCAGAAAAAACTACTGCTAAAGCTTTAGATTGATCGATTTCTTTTTTCGCAAATAAGTGCATATTCTCCTCCATGCCGGGTTTTTTCAAATTCTTCTTTGGAAACATCAACTATTGACCAGTCAAAATGTTCCATGTGGTATGCGTAATATTTCTTATAGGCTTCCTGATCAAGCACGATATCCAGATTGCCGATCCAGTGCACGATATTGTCCTCAGTGAATTTGCGCTTGAATTGATACAAACCGTCGTTAATGTCGCAGCTGAAAATTCCTCCCATATCGTAAAAGTCATAGCCTGCATTAATTGCGTGCGTAATATTCTCAAACTGTATTAACGCACTCTGATTTTTCTTGATGTGAAGGGGATCGGCGCCGTAGAGATAGGTCAGAGTCCTGTTACAGCCTATCAGCATAGCACCTGCCTGCAGCTCGTCCTCGAAACGGGCAAAATGCAGGCGTGAGGTTTTGCTATATGAGTCATAGATTCGATAGTAATAATCCAAAGGGCGATGACCGATAGACTTGTTCTCGGACATCTCAACAATCAATTTGTAGAACGCTTCCATATCCTCGCGTCCACCGACGTAAGGTTCAACTCCTTTACGATAGGAACTGCGTATTTCATAACGTGTACCTTTATCGAAATCCCATAAGATTTCAGCGGCACTGCGTCCCTTGATTTCGAGGATAAGACTCATCAGAGGCTGGCTGGTCAAAGCAGGATTTTTCGAAAAATGTAGTCCTTCGTTAGCGTATTGACTGACAAGTTCGTCGTCGTGAGCCACTTCCGGGTCTATGCGCAGAAGGAAGGCATTGCTTTTTGAAGCAAATTCTTTAACTTCTTCAATTAAAGTTCGGGCGGTTTTAAGATCATGCAGGTCACAGACAGGACCACGGGGAGCATAGAAGAACTCTTTCCCGGCAATACTGTCTGAGATCGACAGTACGGACATTGCTGCGCAGATTTCGCCCTGATCCTTTAAATAAAAATAGTAGTGTTTCCAGGTGTTTTTCACCTCTGACCATTGCCTGCTTTGATAAAAATTCCCAAAGTCAGACCTAGCTATAAAATCATCATATTCTTTTGTAAGTACTATGTTATTGACATCAAGTAACATTATTCCTCCAATACCGTTCCCAGGAAAACAGAATATCCAAATCCTTATAGTAACTCTTTTTCCATCATTGCATGCGGAATCGGGATGTGAGGCGGAACTTCGAGCTCACTTATCAAGGTATAGCCTTGTTTCTCATAAAACGGGATGGCCTTTTCTCTGGCGTTAAGAATCATTTTACTTTTGCCGGCATCACGGGCAGCTTGCTCAATTGCCTGCAAAATGCGGGCACCGATGCCGTGAATCTGATAGTCCTCGGCAACTGTCATGTAGCGGGCCTGGCCGGTATCGCCTTCCAGGAAGAGCAAAGATCCGAAGCCGACAAGTTTGTCACCGTCGAAAGCACCTATCAGCAAATCATTGACTTCGTGCTCAAGTTCATCCTCCGCAATCGACTTGCCCCAGGGTCTGCGCAGTACCTCGTGTCGCAGATAAAGAGTCTGATTATAATCATCACTGCCATATTCAATCGGTCTGATTTCAATCTTTTTTTCCGGCATAATCACCTCCAAAAATTACTTGATCATAAGATACAGCAATTATAAGCTAAAATACATATAGATAAAAAATGAAAGTTGGGTTTCGTGGATAAGGATCAATTAACTAATATATTCCAAAGACTGCCGGATGCAAGCCGCTTTGAACGGGACGAAGACTTGCTGAGCAAGAGCTCTGTGCGTATAACTCGCATTCTTTCCCAGGGTCAGACCAGTGTGGTTTATGACCAGGACGATGACGAGTGGGTCATAGTTCTGGTCGGAGAAGCTGAAATCACTTTTCCAGACGAGCACGGCCACACTATAGCTCTAAGCAGCGGTGATTTTTTCCATTTGGAAGCAGGCCGCAGGCATAAGGTGACACGCACGTCCGATCCCTGCCTCTGGCTCTGTGTCTTTTTCCCTCCGGATGCTGAGTAAACACTTCGCTTTACAAATAATTTTGCATGTGATATCTTTCTTTCAAGCAAATGCAGTGATGGAGAAGAAGTAACTTTGTATCGAGACTTTCAGAGAGATGCCGGGTGGTGCGAGGCATTAAGTCAAAGCAGAGCGAATACATCTCCGGAGCAGCGTCCTGAACTAAGAGTAGGAGACGACGGGTGCGCCCGTAACAGCGTTAAGGTTTAAAAGCACAGAAATCTGTTCAGTGTGGAGAACCTGTCGAGGCTTTCAATGTGAGTTGAAAGTGAACAGAGGTGGTAACACGTCTCATGACGTCCTCTTGCGCCATAGCAGGATGGACGTTTTTCTTTTTTCCGGATCCTCCCGCCATGGCCATCGACAAAACTAATATTTGGAGGAAAGAGACATGCAGGAAATTCGTTTATTTAGTGGAGAGATGATACCTCTGGAGCGTCACAAGGTGCGCATAGTCCAGAAATTGGAGCTGCTTCCGGTTGAAGAAAGGTTAAGTAAACTGCAAGAAGCACATAATAACCTGTATTTATTGAAAAACCGGGATGTCTTCCTGGACATGCTGACGGACAGTGGCGTCAATGCCATGAGTGACAAGCAGCAGTCTGCCATGATGGATGCGGATGATGCTTATGCCGGTAGCGAGACATTTTTCCAATTAGAGGCAAAAGTCCAGGATCTCTTTGGCATGGAGCACTTTTTGCCGGCCCACCAGGGTCGCGGTTGTGAGAAGGTTCTGGCAGACTTATTAGTCAGGCCCGGTGATCTCATTCCCATGAACTACCACTTCACAACGACCAGAGCGCACATTGTGCGCTGCGGCGGCGAAGTACTGGAGTTGCTGTGTGCAGAAGGCGAAGTGTACACCAGCGATAAGCCATTTAAAGGAAACATGGACAACGATGCTCTGCGAACACTTTTGAAAAATAGTGAGAGAAATATTCCCTTTGTACGCATGGAGGCAGGCACTAACTTAATTGGCGGTCAGCCGTTCTCCCTGGCCAACCTGCAGGAATGCTCCGGGATCTGTCGCGAACATGACGTGCCTTTAGTCCTTGATGCATCATTAGTTCAGGATAATTTATATTTTATTAAAAGCAGAGAGACAAACTGTCGCGAGATGTCTGTTCGGGAGATCATGAGAGCTATTGCTGACTGCTGCGACATTATCTACTTTTCCGCCAGGAAATTCGGTTTCGCCAGGGGTGGCGGTATAGCTTTAAGAGAAAGCCCTCTGGTCAACCCTCTTCAGGAGTTGATCGTTTTGAATGAGGGATTTTTAACTTATGGCGGTATGTCGGTGCGGGAAATGGCTGCAATTACTGTAGGGCTCGAAGAGTCCATGGATGAATCCGTCATTTCTCAAGGCCCTGAATTCATTCGCTATATGGTCGAGGAACTGACAAAACTGGGGGTGCCGGTAGTTACACCTGCCGGCGGTTTAGGTTGTCATCTGAATGCTAAGGAATTTGTTCCCCACATTGCTTCTGATGAATATCCGGCAGCCGCACTGGCTTCTGCGTTATTCATCGCAGGCGGTATCCGTGGTATGGAAAGAGGTACGCTGAGTGAAGATCGCCATGCAGATGGCAGTGAAGCCCATGCCTCGATGGAGCTTCTCCGCCTGGCTGTGCCCCGTCGAGTCTTCACCTTGAGTCAGATTAAATACTGCATCGACCGTGTACACTGGCTGTGGCAAAACCGAGAGCTGATTGCAGGGCTTCGTTTCACGAGAGAACCCAAGATTTTACGTTTCTTCACAGGAGAACTGGAAGCCGTCTCTGACTGGCAGGAAAAACTAGTCGCGCGTTTCAGGTCGGATTTCGGCGACTCGCTGTGAGCTAAATATAGCTGTGAAAATTAAAGTTTAAAAAACGGCTTGCTGAAGAGCCCTGAAGAGGCTCAATGCGTCGGGCAAAAAACAGAATTATTCTTTGCTGGTCAGACCTAAATCGTCATCCAGAACAAAAGACTCAGCGAAGGTCTGCATTTGTTTTTGCATCTCTGCGCCGCTCTTGAGGTATTCGCGAAGCTTTTCGCTCTTCTTTCGCAAATCTTCCAGATCCTTTTGAGCCTCTTCTGATTCCGCCCTGCTTCTGGCACGACCCAATAAGACTTCCTGTTCGCCTTTCTCTTTGGCATCAACAATAATTCTGTCAGCCTCTAAACGAGCTTCACGCAGGATCTCATTAGCTCGCTCCAGCTTCTCATCATTCTCATCAAAATAATTAAGCTTAGCTTGAAGCTCTTTAACTTCCTGACTCAATTTGCTCTCAACAGCTTCAAGTTCAACAACCCTGGCTTCGAGTTCTACTATCTCCTGCAGAAGACCATCAATCCGATCCTGATCAAGCGAGATATCTGAAGCTGCTGTTTCGTGAGCTGCGTCCAAAGCCGCTGTCTCGTCTTGAAGTTCACTGACTGCTTCTTCATAGACTTCTTCACAGACAGTGCGCGCTTCAGAGATCAGGTCTTTAATCTTTTCATAGACGTCATCCCTGTCATAACCGCCGAACGCAGTCGTCTTAATTCTCAGTTCTTTGACATAGCGGAGCATAACTTCGTCAAAACGGTACTTAATTGATTGTGCCATCAGTTAAATCCTCTCGATCATTTGTTCAGCCATTATGATCAGGGCTGTATTTTTGCATTCGGGCGGCTAGTGCTTGGTTCTATATTATACAAGAATTTATCATTATAGAAAGTAGAAAGGCTGTCCAGCATATCGGAAAACTCTGCTTCACCCATTATTTCATATAAAGTGGGCTGATCCGAATATAAATTACATCCGTAAGCCAGGCGATCACCCTCTATCTCAACACCCATGGCCGCAAGGGTTGTGGGGTAAAAATCCATGACTGAAAATAAGCGCTGATACTGCCTTTCTTGCGGCAGATCCTGAGCTGAGTTCAGAATCACATTGTAAATACGCCGTTGATACTCTGCGGGGATTTCAGCGAAGAAACTCTTATCCATTGAAAGGTGATCGGCGGACAAAATTATAGTCGTGTTATCGGCGAAACTCTGCCTGAGACACCAATCTACAAATTCAGCAACATCCCGATCCGACCACATGATGCTATTGGCGTAATTTGTTTGATGCAATCTCTCCCTGTCTTCATACTGGTATCCATCCGGAAAATGAGTGTCCACTGTAAGTATGGAGAAGAAAAAGGGCTCATCTTGCTGAGAAACCTTGAGCAGACGCTCCTGAGCAATCGTGAATAACTTTCTGTCATTAATACCCCAGAAATCAAACTCATATTTCCCATTAACAATCGGAATGTAGCCGTTGTGAGCTAAATATCTGTAATCGGTCATAACAAATCCACCGTGCATTTCATAGAGATCATCCCGCGAAGCAAAACGTGAGCTGGAACCCATCATCATTTCCAGATAATAGCCTTCTTCTTTCAGAATGTCGCCGATCATGATCGCACCAGGCAAATATTCATCGTTGCTGGCATTGAAGGCATTGGGATCAGCAATAGGCAGTTTGAGTGGAATACCGCCCATTTGGCCAACCAGGCTGGCAGCAGTCCAGCCGAGAGGGTTGAATTGCTTCGCTCCGCCCATGCGTTTGCTGTGAGAGAAAGAAATGTTATCCGGATCTAGTGCGAGTTCAGTCAGATTTGGAATCAGGTTTTGCTGCATGGCGCCGCCGTTGACCTCGTCTGCATAAGTTGTTTCAATGGATTCCAGATTGATATAAATAACATTTCGCTTTTCTTCCGGGAAGACTAACTCCACATTTTCCGGGTCGGTATAATATCCTTCCCAGCCATCAGATTCATGGAAAAGATTGCGAAGGTAGCTGAAGACACCGAGTTGAGCCAGTCCAAAGATAATTACAAAAAGCAGAATTCCGGACGTTATTAGTATGACGTTTCTGACTCTGACACGATGTTTTATCAAAATAAATCTGGCAATGATGTAATAAATAGCTGCAGCGAGCAGCGCGGCGATTGATGCCTGCAAAGCAAAACTGTTCAGCGGATTAAAACCCGTGGTCTCAAGAGGCACCTTGATATGAAAAAGCAGCTGTTCAAAGCTTACATCCCCAATGTTGCCCATATACCAAATTGTTGCAGCCAGAAGAAATGCGCTTAAAGAGATGATAATAATACCCCAGGGCCAGCGAGTCATTCTGCGAGGAGAAGGAGATTTGCCTTGTGGATTATTATTGCTATTCAGATTTCTATTGTGACGATATCGCTCGTCTTCAGATTTGGATTCACTTCTCATATATTTATGAACTTAAACGTCGGCAATCCGCACGTATGTTCGCTATCTTTCCGTTATTATTTTATCAATGATACGCTCTAATTCATCTGCAGAAGAATAGGAGATTACGATATTGCCTTTCCCCCCTTTGGAGTTAATGCGAACTTTAGTTCCCATTGCTCTCGTCATCTCATCTTCCATTTTTTTAGCGTGCAGTGTGAAAGCGTTATTTTTACTTTGTCCGGGCTTTACTTTCTGCACAGGGTTGAGAATTTTTTTAACCAATTCCTCAGTCTCGCGCACTGAAAGTTGCTTATCTTTGATCAGCTTCGCAGTAGCTTCCTGTTCCTGCGGAGACAACGGAAGAAGCGTGCGGGCATGACCTGCGGAAATTTGCCCGCTTCTGACATAGCTCTGGACCAGATCAGGCAGCTGCAAGAGGCGTATCGTATTGCTGATGGCGGACCTGCTCTTTCCCAAGGCGCGTGCCAGCGTTTCTTGCGTTATTCCGTATTCTTTTGCCAGCTCTTCATAGGCGACAGCCTCTTCTATGGGATTGAGATCCTCACGCACAACGTTTTCAATCAGGGCCTGTTGCTGCATCTCCAAATTATCCAGCTGGCGGACAAGGCATGGCACTTCGCTCAGACCGGCTAAACGCGACGCACGCCAGCGTCTTTCGCCAGCTACAATTGTATACGGCGGTTTTCCCGTATCATTGGCAGCCACGATTAAAGGCTGTATTACCCCCTGGTTCTTTATGGACTCAGCCAGCTCCGCCAGTTTATCAGGGTCAAAATCTTTGCGAGGCTGTGCGCGATTCTGCACAAGATCATTTATATTAATCATGACCACTTGCTGCTGATCTGGACTTATATCTGAATCACTGCGGACAGAATCCGGCTCAAACAGAGCGTCTAATCCACGGCCCAGACCTCTGGATTTGCGTTTAGGTCTTTCTTCCGGATTTTCCGTCTTACTATTCTTAGCTGCTTCAGTCATACACTTACCTCATCTATTCTTCAATGACTAAATTGTCGGTATTCATATCTCAATCGAAATGACCTATTTTGTCCTGCTTCCAGGCGTCACTCTCCAGCTTTTGCAGTAGTTCGTCTGTTAACTTGGCGTAGGCTTTGGCTCCTTTTGATCGTTTGTCATATTCAAAAATGGTCTGGCTATGACTGGGCGCCTCACTAAGACGAACATTTCGCGGCACTACCGTCTGCAGGAAATTTTCTCCAAAATACCAGGATACTTCATCTTTAACCTGCTGTGACAGCTGGGTACGAACATCGAACATAGTAATAAACACACCCGCCAATCTCAATTTCGGATTATGTGTCTTGCGCACGATGTCCATCGTTGAAAAGAGCTGCATCAATCCTTCCAACGCATAATATTCCGCCTGCACCGGAACCAAAACCGCTTCGGCCGCAATCAGGCCATTCAGTGTGAGAAGTCCCAGTGACGGCGGACAATCCATGATTATGTAATCATATTTATCGTGCACTGCCGCCAGCGACTTGCGCAGCCTGTGCTCGCGCTGCTGCATAGGTACCAGTTCAATCTCCGCTCCGGCCAGGTCTATTGTTGCCGGAATCAAATCAAAATTGGGGCGCACATTGCGTACGGCATCGCAGGCATCGATAGAATCATCCAATAACA
>JAQWBU010000063.1 GCA_028706195.1 Eubacteriales bacterium | reverse complement strand
TTATCGGTGCTCCATTTGAAAGGAAGTCGGCAGGACTTGCTCCGTCCAGGATAGCGGTAGCCAGTTGACTCGCTGTTACTTCAGACAAAGTGAAGGTTTCACCGGCTACTGTAAGGGTGCTGGTACCATCAGCGATATTTCTCAGAGCTGCGATCAGTTCATTGGCTGCATCCTTAACAGCACTTACTAAGACATCGTCTGCAAAGGTAACTGTAGCATCTAAATTGGTTAAGTCATCAGTTACGACTACGTCGGCTACGGTGATCTTTTCTGCTTCTGTTTTAAGCTTATTTATTAAGTCAGCTCTTGTACCTAACTCAAACAACTTAAATGTAATGTCGAGGGTTTCTTTCGAATTACTTAAAGTCAGCGTCAGTGGTTCGGGGTTTTCAATGCCTCCTTCTTGAATTTCTGAAACTAAAACAGATACTAGTGTCTTATTATCGCCATTGACCCAATTACTGCCTTTAAGGTCGCCTGCTATTGCAGGTTCCCAGAAGTAATCTATAGCATCAAAAGCGATTTTTTCGACAGTTGACCAGGTTTGACGTTTCAGAGCTCCCAGATAACGAGACATGTCATTCATGGGAATGCCTTCTAAAATTTCAGCCATCGTATAAAGACCACTAAAGGAATTATCTAAAGCCTCAAATTTTATCAGCTCATTATAAATGTATGGAGGGTCATACTCGTAATCCATAGCGGATGCCACTTGTTGCTGAAGTGTCTTTTCAACTGTCACTGTAGCTGTATCAGTAATACCATATTCTGCCGTTGCAGAAATTGTAACTGTACCAGCACTAACAGCAGTTACTAAACCATTATTATCAACAGTAGCAATGGTATCGTCGCTTGAAGTCCAAGTAATTGCTTTATTAGTTGCGTCCTCAGGAGAAACAGTCGCTGATAAATTAGCAGTTTCTTCAGGCAATAAGGACAGAGTATCCGGTGTAACACTTACATCTGTAACTGCTATCTTTAACCCTGCTCTCTTGGCCGCATTGAATACAACTGTAGCTGCATTAAATGCAGATACTGCATCATCCACTTGTGCTTGCGTGGCATCATCATCAGCCAAAACAGCTTGGGCGTCCGAAATAACTACAGTGAAGGCGCTCATCACATCTGGAGACACCCAAGTACCACTCGGAAGAACATCAAGACCGTTTACACTTATGATAGTTTCATTTTTGTTGACATTTGCCGCATTAACTGCGATTTGCAATGCTGATTTGTCGACAACGACTTGCTCTTCAACTATCACCAGGAGATTAGCGGTGTACCCGCCTTCAACTGTTCGCACGGTTATTATTGCATAGCCTGCACTTACTGCTGTGACTAAGCCGTTTTCATCTACGGTTGCTACTGCTTCATTGCCTGAAGTCCAGCTGACAGATTTATCTGCAGCATTTGCAGGGGAAACGTTAGCTGTGGCAGTTGCAGTCTCGCCGGGTTTCAGTGTCATTGTGCTCGGTGTAACACTTACACCGCTTACTGCTACTCTGGCGCCTGTTTGTTTTGCGTTATTGAAAGTTTCAGTCGCTGCATTCAAAGCGGCCAGGGCTACTGTTACGTCTTCTGCTGTCGCATCTACATCGTCCAGAACAGCTTGTGCCGCTGCAATGGTAGCTTCATATGCATCCAGGACTTCCTGAGTCACCCATACATCTGCCGGGTCAACTTCTGAACCGTCTACACTCACCTCAACGGAAACCAGGTTTGCGTTTGCTGCATCAACGGCACTCTGAAGGGCTGACTTATCTGTACCTGCTACGACGAATTCTGTCGTTGTGGTAGCAATTATATTTTCAGGGTTTGCTACTTCACGAATATTCGTAGTAAAGCTATAGGTGCCTGTGCTCTTAAAGGTAACTCTGAATCTGCTCGTTGCATCTTGCAGAGTGAAACCTTCTTCAGGTCCGAAATCGCCGGTCAAAGGATACCAGGTATCATTGCTTGGCTCATAGTATTCGAGGAGATCTATAGCATCAGCAAAATCATGAGTCGCACTACCTATTACCATTAAGCCTACGTAATCATTAGCTACTGTGCTTATAGTAAATTCTCTAGGAACACCTACAATAAAACCTTCAGCCGGTAAATCAACCGACACAGTTGGCTGAATTTTATCTGATACCTTCACAGAAATAGATACCGAAAAATCCCCGGCTTTTGCCGAGATAAGCGTAGTACCTGCCTTCAAAGCAGTGACTAAACCGCTCTCACTTACTGTTGCTACGGTCGTATCGTTGGGAAACCAGCTAACACTCGCCTCGGTAGGCTCCACTGTAGCTGTCAGTTGACCTGATTCTCCGGTTTTTATTTCCAAAATCATCGGGTCAACTGTCAAAGCAGTTACCAGAACTTTTTCGCCAGTTTGTTTGGCTTCGTTGAAATCTATAGTGGCTGCTGCCAAACTTGCAGCAGCTGCATCTACTTCTTCCTGTGTGGCATCAGGATTACCAATAACACCCTGTGCTGATGTGATAGCTGATTCATATTCCTGAAGCTCTGTTTCAGTCACCCACTCAAGGTCAGGGTGAACTTCAGAACCGTTTACGCTTTCAACAACTGTGGCTTTGTTAGCATTCGCTACTGAAATCAAGTTGCCTAACAAGGATTTATCAACCTGTTTTAGACCAGTTTGCTTGGCCGCGTCGAATGCGTCAGTGGCCTCACCTAATGTCGTTACTGCAGAATCTACTTCATCCTTAGTAGCATCAACACTGTCAAGTACTGCTATTGCGGTTGCAATTGCATCGGAATATGTCTTCATCTCAGCAGATGTTACCCACTTATTTGCAGGATCAACATCCGAGCCATCATTACTTTCAAAAACAGTAGCTTTGTTTTCTACTGCTTCAATAATTTCACTAACCAAAGCAGTTTTATCGATGTAAGCTGTTTTGGTACCATCTTCTTTTGCTTCATCGAATGTAGCTGTAGCTGTTGCTAAAGCCGTTAATGCAGCGTCCATGTCATCCTGTTTTGCTGCGGGATTATCCAGTATTGCCTGTGCATCTGCAATAGCGGCAGCATATGCGCTCTTAACTTCAGCGGTTACCCACATGAGTGCAGGATCAACATCCGAGCCATCGTCACTTTCAACAACTGCGTCGATGTTCGCATTAGCTGCTGTGACAGCAATCAATAGCTTTGAGGTATCTACCGGTGCAGGCTTACTGCCGTCTTTCTTTTCTCCGTTGAAGGCAACAATTGCAGCTGCCAGATCTGTGATCGCCTGATCAACTTCTTCTTGCGTGGCAGTGGTTTTATCGAAAACAGCTTGCGCTGATGCGATTGCGGTTTTATAAGTAGTCAGTGCAGTTGAGGTAACCCACTGAAGTAAAGGATCAATATCTCTTCCATCTACGCTGACTAAAGCAGTCCCAATATTTGCATTTGCTGCATGGATTAAATCTTGCAGCGCTGTTTTATCAACTGCAGGAGCAGGTTTTGTACCATCTTTTTTGACATTATCAAATTGCACCGTAGCTGCAGCTAATGAAGCGATAGCAGCGTTAACTTCTGTTGAAGTTGCATTCGAATTACCATACACAGACTTTGCAGCTGCAATTGCATCTGTGTATTTTTTCATCTCGGCTGTGGTTACCCACTTTTTGTCCGGATCAATATTGCTTCCATCAGTACTGGTAGCAACTGTTTTTGCATTTGCCTCTGCAGCTTTGATTGCGTTATCCAATCCGGATTTATCAACCGTAAATTTACCAACTAAGTCAACATGTGTAATTCTGAATTCAGCCGGCAAAGCTGAAAGTGGAATAGCAACACCTGTTTTACCATTAACCCATTTGCCAAAGGGATCTTTATAGTAAATCAGCATATCTGATTCTTTTTCCCCGACAATAGTTTTAGAAGCAATCATTATTCTTTCTAATAACGGAGGTTTTTCGGGAGTGAACTCGTGTGTACCGATTACGTACGAGTCGTTTGCAAATTCACTCGGTTTTTTATTCGTTGTTAGAGCAGATACATTCGTTGAATAAGCTGCAAAGCATGTCAGCAAACTCGAGAAGAACATCAGTAATGCCAACAGAACGGATATAGTTCTTTTCGTATATTTTTCTTTCATAAATTTTTTCATTTTAATATCCCTTTTATTTGCTAACAGAAAATAGCGGTCCACCTGGAGTTAATTGGACTTGGCTAATCAAATGAGAGTAATTTTTGTTAACAGTTATTACCCCTTCATTGTTGCGTCCCAGTTCGACACCAGTGGCGTCGAGCACGGCATAAGCATTTATTTGAGCATTATTCTTGTAGACATATATGAAGTCTAAGATGCCTAAGTTTTCCGGAACGATGCTAATCGTATATTTATCAGCTACCACTGTTGTTGTTGTCGTTGTAGTTGGAGTAGTTTCTACGGGTTTCTTTGTTGTTTGAGTTGTGCCTTTAGTCGTAGGTGTAGTCGTCGTGACCGGAAGCGCCCTCGTGCCGTTTCTCTTCGCACCATTAAAGGCTGACGCCGCTTCATTCAGCGCTGCCACTGCTGCATCTACTTCTTCCTGCGTCGCATCAGTATCGTCGACCACAGCCTGCGCTTTAGCTATGGCATCCGCATAAGCCGATTTCACTGCAGAAGTGACCCACATATTATTTGTATAAACATCTGAACCATTTGTACTGGTTGAGGTGGAACTGAGATTTTGATTTGCTGAAGAAACTGCACTCATCAGAGCAGACTTGTCAACAGTTTTGGGGCCTTCTTCCCATTCAGCCATCAGCGTGAAACTTTCTGTTACCGCTTGCGAGAAATCATATTCTTTGCCGTCCAGGAACCAGCCAAGGAAAGTGTAACCTTTACGAGTTGGGGCATCGGGCTCACGAACTGTTTCACCCTCTAGAATCTTTTGTCTGGGAATTTTGCTGCCGCCTCCGGAAAAGAAGTCAACAACATGTTCCGTCGGTATTTCTTTCCAAACAGCATATACTTTCATCCCGTCTGCGAGAGGCCCGTCAAAATCAAATTCGATGCCGTCGCTTTCCCAGCGTACAAACTCGTAGCCTTCACGAACAGGATCTTCCGGCAGGAGAAGTCGGCCTTCCACAACTCTCACCTCATTAATGGCACTGAAACCATCATCAAAGATCAGAGCTATATCGGATGTCTCCCCTGTAGCTTCAGTGTAAACAGCCTTGAGAGACAAGTCTTCGGTGACTGGGGTGGAGAAATCAAATTCTTCGCCTTCCACTTGCCAGTGAGAAAATACAAAACCGTCCTTTTGTGGATCCTCAGGACGGAAAGCAAAAGCATCCTTTTTGATCAGCTGGCTTTCTATCTCTGAGCCACCGTCTGAGTCAAATGATACTTCGAATCTTTTATTGCTTTGGACAATATTGTTCACGAAAAATATTGATAGTATCAAGACAGCAACTGTCAAAACAATAGTCAGCGTCTTCCATTTGTTCTCCATACAAGCTCCTCATTCGCCTAATCTTAAACTTATTCTATTTATATTGTATTTGTCGAAAAAATATATACATTGAATTTGATGAACTCAATTTATATATATTTTCACATCTTTACTTAAGATATCATTGAAATTTTTTCATGTCAAAAATTTCAGCAGCGGAAATTTGTGGAATATAAAGTTTATGTAAATTTTCCATCAAATTTGAATAAATTCTCTGTTATATAGCAGTAAATATATAATTTATAAGCGAAATACAACTCTCTAAACAAGAGCTTAGGTATGAAATTATCCCGTAAACTGTCATCAGTTGAACGCGACGAATCAACCGCTATTTGGACACAGAATATTGTTGCTTTGTACTGGTATTTTTAACTTGTATTATTTAAGCTGAAACTTGTTAGACTATGGTTGATACGAGTAGGAGCGAGGTGCAAGCATGATAAAAGAAAATATTATCAAAGGGGTCAAGATGGCCATCGGCGTCGTAGCTGCAATTTCGCTGGCCAGAGTATTAAATTTAGAGTTTTATACCACTGCTGCAACTGTCCTTATTGTAGCCATGCTATCCTCTAAAAAACAATCTCTTAAGTTATCAGGGATTTTACTTTTGGCTGCGGTATTTTCTTTGGGACTTGCCTCTGTACTTTTCCTTTTGCTTGGTTTTTCTTTGCCGGTATTTGCACTCTATATCTTTATTTTCACTTTCTTCATGTATAAATTTGATACCAAATCCGCCATCATAACCAATGTAGTTCTGGTAATGCAGATTTATTCGCTTGAGACGGTATCCTTTCCTATTTTGCTTAACCAGATGGCATTGATGCTTATAGGTGTATCTGTAGCTTTCGTTATGAATATTATCACCGTGGACATCGAAGCTGAATTGCTGGAATATTGCAGACAAGTTGAAAATTTATTTGAGTCTATCTACCGAAATATGGGTAAGCGCCTAAACAACGAAGTCGAAGCGGATGTAATAAATGAAGATTTAAAGAAGCTGGATCAGCTGTTAAAACAGGCTAAAAAAAGATCTTACGATTACCTGCAGAGTTTTTATCTGGAGTATAACGACTACTATCTGGAGTATTTCAATATGAGAAGTCAGCAGTACTATACAGTAATGCGGATGCAGAAATTCATGAAGCAGGATTTTCTGGATCAGACGGAAGTCAGGCTGCTGCGTGGCTTTACCGACCAATTCGCTGATACGACTCGAGAATTAAATACAAGTAAATTGGAAAAGGAAAGACTGGAAGAGATAAAATATCACTTTATATATTTAGCGGAACTTCCTGGTACAAACAAGCAGCTGCAAAATAGAGTTGCTTTGCACCAGTATCTTTATTCTCTGGAAAATCTGCTAGAGCTGGAGCTGAATTTTATCAGTAAGTATAAAAATAGCAGCCGGCTTGAGAGCTTGGCGCAGTGAGGCTTTGATGCCGGGCTTAGACTTTTGCCACTGTTGCAGAACTTCAGAGATGGTGGCATGGTGCTTGCATGATTCTGTGCCTGGCACCGAAATATGCATCACCTCATACTCCACCCTCCACCTCTACCTCCGCCCTGCCTCATACAACCGCGCGTAGACGCCGCCCTCTCGCAGCAGTTCTCCGTGCGATCCGCATTCCACAATAGAGCCATCCTCCATAACGAGAATGCGGTCGGCATCCTGTATCGTCGACAATCTGTGAGCTATGATGAAGCTGGTGCGGTTGCTGGTCAGAGTGGCCATCGCATGCTGGATCAGGAGCTCGGTACGCGTATCGACCGATGAGGTCGCCTCGTCCAGAATAATTATGGGTGCCTGCTTGATTACAGCCCGTGCTATCGTAAGCAGCTGTCGCTGACCCTGTGAAATATTACTCGCTCCTTCGGTCAGAACTGTATCGTAGCCATCCGGCAGACGTTTAATGAAAGAATCAGCACGAGTGATCTTCGCAGCCCGCTCGATTTTTTCGAAAGGCACATCCTTTAAAGTCTGGCCCGGCTCAAGCTCTGCGCCATAGGCGATGTTGTCACGGATTGTCCCTTCAAAGAGCCAGGTATCCTGCAAGACCATCCCGTAAGCCTTGCGCAGCTCATTCGAAGCGTAGCGTTTTGAATCCTTGCCATCAAGGAAGATTGTCCCGCCCTGAATCTCATAAAAGCGCATCAAAAGATTTACCAGCGTTGTCTTGCCGGCGCCGGTCGCACCCACGATGGCGATCTGCTGCGCGGGGCGACATTGAGTGAAGTCCCTTCGAAGAGAGGCTTGTCCGGAACGTAAGCAAAGTCGACCTGATCAAAATGAATCGCTCCCGTCACCTTTTCCGGATCCAGCGACTCATCTCCGACCTCCTCAATCTCCGCTTCATCCAAAAAGTCGTAAATCCTTTCGGCCGAGGCCAGCGCGCCCATGATCGTGTTCATTATGCCCAGGACCTGCTGGAAAGGTGAAATGAACATTTTCGTGTAGCTGATAAAGGCCTGAAAGTCACCCAGAGGAAAAACTCCGTTGATGACCATCCAGCCGCCCAGGATGCTGATCAGCACATAATCAATATTCAGCATCAGGTCACCAGCCGGCCGCGCCAGAAAAGAAACGTAGGCGGATTTCCACTCGCTGTCGTAGAGCTCTTCGTTCAGGCTTTCAACTTCCTTTGTCAGCTTTTCCTGCAAGTGATAGGCATTGACTACATCCTTGCCCTGAAACGCCTCCTCTATCCTTCCGTTCAGCTCGCCCGTCGTGTTGGCGTTTTTGCGGAAGACGGGCTTAGACCGCTGCACGATGCTGCGGACTACCCAGGAACTGATCGGCACCACTATCACTGCCACCAGAATCAGGAGCGGGTCGATAGTAAGCATCATGACAAGAACACCTATCATCATTACCACAGCTGTAACGGACGAGGTCAAACCACTCTGCAGCGTGTTGGAGACGTTATCCAGATCGTTTGACAAAAGGCTGGAGACGTCGCCGGCGGAGCTGGTATCGAAATAATTTAGCGGCACGCGATTGAGTTTTTGATCGATATCCTTGCGCAAAGTAGCAACTATCTTCTGCGTCAAACGAACCATCATGCTATTCGAGCCGAAAGTTGCGCCGAAGTTGATCAGATACAGTAGCCCCAGAATGATCACGGTACGCAGGATACTTTCCCAGGGAATGGGAATCCTTTGGCTGAT
>JAQWBU010000062.1 GCA_028706195.1 Eubacteriales bacterium | reverse complement strand
GTGATTATAGTTTCATCACCGAGCTGTTCCTGACTGATGAAGTAATAACTTACAATCTGTCCGTTAAGAGAGAGCCAGCTTGCGTCATACTCCATGATCAGGTTTCCTGCGTCATCCCAGTCAAAAACGTTGTCGAGTCCCAGATCTATATAGCCTTCTCCGTCATCAAGGAAAACGTTAAGCTCGAGTGTCTGCACCAGGCTCCATTGCTCCTCACTCAAAGCCAGGACGCGCTGCCCAGCGTCATTCAGCGTGAGTTCCAAATCGAATAATCCGCCGGAATATTCAGAAAAATACTCGATATTATCCTCGAGAAGCGCTTCGTTTACCCAGCTGTTATCTGAGTCGCCCGTCACAATCCCCCGCTGTCCGGAGTCCAGGAAGGCTCCGATCAGAGAAGTGACAAGAGAGGATGGGCTTCCGCCTGACGATCCCGAACCCATATCCACTCCAAACAGCGAAGCGAACAATGAACCGGCGGAGTCACCCAACAAAGTGCCCAGGGGATTTGAACTGCCGCCGCCCGCAACCGACCCGCCGGCGGTCATGCTGGCAAAGTCGCGTATAACATCATTGTAGGCTTCGTCCATGCCGATTTTTTCATAAGTGTTAATGGCAGTGCTGACATGACTGAGTGACTGATAGGGGAAGTAGATGGAGACCCCGTTCGCATGCGTGATGTTGGAGGAGTTGCGATTGTACTTGATGCTGCCGCGCAGTACCTCCGCCAGTTCCTTGCTCTCAGCAGTGCCGAGATTGTCCGCGAAGTGGATTAAGTCAATCTGGTTAATCTTTTGCTGAGTGGAAAAGTCTCTGCTCTTGCTGCGGGCGTCGGAAACATGATCGTAGTTGTCGGAGGCGATGAGATCAGCTGTTCCCTCAGAAAAGCTGCTGAAGGCCTCCGGCAGGGTGCCGGACATCTCGGCCAGATCCATGATAGACAAAGTAGCCGGAGTTCTCAGCCCCTCCGCCTGAACTGCTGCGACATAGTCGTCGATAATTAGTTTGCCGATATCTACGGTTGAGAGGGAAGTGTTTTGCGACAACTTATTCAGCCAGTCTGTGTAATACCAGCCGTCACCAGGTTCGACAGCTTCAGAAGCGATGAGATAATCTGCATATTTTTCAGCAACGAGAGCGGTTTCCAGCGAAGCCATCAGACAGGCGTCAAAACCGATGAAATCAAAGTCACAACCGCCTTGTTCGAGCGCCAGATCGATCTCGTCCAAAGTCATGCTGTCCCTGGGGAACTGTTCGTCGTAGCCGTAGCCGCTGATTGAACCGCCGCCGTGATCCCAGAAGATGAGCGCGTAGCGGTCAGCGGGAAATTCACGTTTGCAGAAGCTGATAAAATCCGCCAGTGTCTGAGGTTCGACCATCGATTTCCTGCCCAGATTTCTGTCCAGAGCCCGTAAACCGCCGTTGACGACCTGAAATCTCTGATTGCTGCCGGCGTCGACAATGTTGTTTTTCCATTGTTTGGCGCCGCCGGTTTCCACGATCAGATTGATGTTTTCGGAGAGATTTGCTCCAGTCATTTCCTGCAGATCCTGAGTGGCAAGCCCGGCCCGGCTTTCCAAATCTGAACCACAGATATAGACCATGATGGTGAAAGTGTCCTCGCCATTTCCGATGACATCTGTGCGCTTTTCCCGGGCCAGAGGAGAGACTGTGTAATCGGCTTCGTGAGCCCTGTAAGCCAAATCTGAGGCAGATACGGCTGCCGTGGAACCGGAGAAAGAGGAGAATAAATCAGAGAAATCGCCAGAACCGCTGGTGGGTCCCCCATTTGCGGGCGGAATCTCTTCGTTGCCGCCGGAGCAAAACTGGATAAAGAGTATGACGGCGATGATTAAAAGAATGATTACAAAGATACGAGTGAAGCAACCCTTGCTGCTGCTGCCGCCACTGCTGCCTGCAGTACCCCGCCCCAGCAGGAAGGCAAATAAGAGTCCGAGACAACCGCCTCCGGATGGTGAACCCTGTGTGCCTCTCTCTGTGGGTGTGCCTCCTCCGCCGGAAGAGCTTGCAGGTCTTTTGCTGACGTTACCGACACGGCCTGTTCCCAGGCCACTGCCACGTCTGCGGGCGTTGCCGCCTCCACTTACAGTTCTCTTTTTGCGCCCGGTGGGTCTGTTTCTGTTCAAAGATCAACCTCACAATTCTTCATCTGGTGAATAAAATGGTGCCTGGCACCGAATTATTCATTAGTCACACAAGTACCCAAGCTAGCCTTACATTCCCGTAATCTCTGATAGCGTCTCGATTTCATCTTCTGTCAGGTAGCGCCATTTCCCCGTAGGCAGATCCTTCAGCTCTATGTTCAGGATACGGACCCGCAGAAGTTTCACCACCTGATAATCAAAATGTGAGCACATTCTTCGGATTTGCCGATTCAGACCCTGAGTCAGGAAAATCCTGAAAGTTCTGGCATTCACCTGAACCAGCCTGGCCGGCTCCGTGACGGTATACTCATTTCTGACGGGGTTATATATTTTCACTCCGTCTGACATACCTTTGAGAAAAGCCGGCGTAATCGCTTTATCCACTGTGACGATGTATTCCTTCTCGTGCTTGTTCTCATTTCTTAAGATTTTGTTGACACAGCTGCCGTCATTGGTGAGCAGAATCAAACCTTCAGAGTCCCGGTCCAGTCTGCCGATGGGAAAGATACGTTCCGGATAATTGACAAAATCAATGATATTGTCTTCGATATGCCGCTCAGTTGTCGAGATGATACCCCTGGGTTTGTTGAGAGCGATGTAAATCTTATCTTGCCTGGGTTTCACTCTTTTCCCGTCAACTTCAACTTTATCTCCCGGGTTCACCGTAGATCCAAGCAAAGCAACAACACCGTTAATTGTCACTTTCCCTTCTTTAATTAACTCATCGGCCTTCCTGCGGGAACACAGTCCGGAAGAGCTGACATATTTATTGATTCTCATCGCTGGCGCTCGTTCTCTTGGGCAAGCATGACAGGGGTAACTCCAACAGTTCGAACCTCGCTCTCGCTCGTTCTCACTGAGAGTTACTCCCAGTTCTTACGGGAGATTCGTCTCCGTGCTAATGACAGTCCGCCGAAACCGCTGATTATTGCCATATAAAAGCCTAAATCGTACCACCAGCCGGTGTTCATGACTTCATAGACCCGCAGGTTGCTGTTGAAGATACCGCCGATCAGCGAGATTGGTGCGATCCAACCGTGCCAGATACCCCAGAGGAAGCCTGCAGGCTTGGCGGCAGTGTGCTTGCCGTCTCCGGGAATACAAGCCGTAAACAGAGCCATAATTGCAATTGTCAAAATGACCAACAAAAGTATTTTCTTCTTGTTCATAGAACCTCCTGCATTAATTATCAATAAATTGCTGCGTCCGGTTTTTGTAATTACTTATAGGATACTGTAAATAGCAAATTGGAAATGGGCATTTGGAAACGAATTATCTTGCCTGCCCGGGATTATTCTTCACTGAACTCCGCCGAATTATCTTTTTTCAAAATAAAAAACCCACAAACTGCAAGACCTAAGTCAGGAATCAGTAATCTGCTCAAGACAAGTCCGAGTTAATTTTCATAAATCCATGATACCTGAAGCATGGCCTGACTTCATCTCAAGCGTGCTTATGGCTGACTGCCAGTGTGTCTTGCTGCCTGGCATCGTAGTGCGTGAAGCGGATTTGATTACGCCCGCGATGTTTTGCTTCGTAAGCTGCCTGATCCGCCTGATCTATCACATGCTCGTAATTTCTGACTTCCTCATCGCCCGAATAAGCTACACCAATGCTGACGGTCATGCCGTGTCCTTTATAATCCGTGTTTTCGACAGTCAGCCTGAGCTCCTCCGCAATGTAAAGAAGTTCTTTCTCAGTATAGCCATAGGCTAAGGCTACAAATTCCTCGCCCCCATAGCGATAAAAATTCAGATCATAGTCTTCGGAAAATTTCCTGAACACTTCACCGCACCGGCGCAGATAGTCGTCTCCGGCAGCATGACCATAGCTGTCGTTAAAGTCTTTGAAATGATCGATGTCAATCATAAACACAGCGCTCGGTTTTCTGCTGTGTGTTGTTTCCAGAAGCGCAAGGGTTTCAAAGAGCTTGCGTCGATTGAAAATGCCTGTCAGTACGTCGGTTTCCTTCTCGACGGTGAGCTGACGCTGAGCTTCGTAATTGTCTAAATGGATCCAGATCATTTTATTGCCGATATAGCAGCCCAGAATTGCGAACAGCAGAATATTGACTGTATCGTCCAGCGCATATTGGGGCTTCAAACGAAAAGCAAAGATCGTATGAATTAGCAGCCAGAAAAACACAAAGGAGTTCAGGCGCAGAGGCCGGTCGAGGAGTGAGACCGGAACAATACAAAAAACTCCTATTAAAATTGTCGCGCGCATATGTGGAGAATGAATCACACTTAAGTAAATCGCAGAGGCAAATAAGGAGGAAAAATAGGCATAAAGCCCGATCAGAGCGTGCTTTTTCATAGCAGAAGGCTTGAAGATGAAGTAAACTGCAAAACATAATATGGCTGTCACAATATAGAGCGGGACTGCAGCCTGCTTTGTTTCACTGTAGGGCACTGATACGAGCAGCAGCGACATCAGCACCCCTCCTATGAGGGAAATAGCAGATAATATTTTTGCGTTGTAGCTGTTGACTTCATCATTGTTGGCAGCCAGCCGCAGCGTAAAGGTCCTATTCCGATTAAATATTCCCCGCAAAGGATTTTTGTCAGTCATGCATCTGACCTTTCACTATCGCTGAAGCAAGATGTGCTCTTCCAGCCATTTTGCCACACCATCCTGGTTGCTGAGTTCACAAATATGATCAGCAACGGCCAGAACTTCATCCAGGGCGTTTTCCATGGCCACACCAAAACCACAATGGAGCAGCATCTCCTTATCATTGATATCATCACCGAAAGCTATTATTTGCTGCCGCGAAATTCCAAACTCCTCTGCAATGGCGCGGACACCCTTGAGTTTTGTAGCTTCCTGATGCATCACCATCGCCATATTATCTCTGCTTGGGTTCAGATAAAGTCCCGCAGGAAGCAGAGCTGCAACTAAGTCCAGCTGCCCGGGATCTTCAATCAGAATGTAGAGCTTATCGGCCGGGGCAGAGATATCTGAGAAATCGCTGTAGATAAAATCTTCCATGTCGGCCCATTTTTCTTTGATGTTGAAATTGGCATAATGAAGGCCGCCGACCTCAGCGGCACATTTCAATTTGCTTGCGGATAGATTTTGCAAAATTGGAACGAAAACATCCGGAGGGATAGTTTTTTCATAAATGAGATTATCGCCGATATAGGCTTTGGTGCCATTCAGGAGTACGTAAGCATCAAACAACTCAGCGTCTACAAATCTGTAAGCGCTGCTGCCTCTTGCAGTTGCAAAAATGAATTTGATGCCTTTTTGTCTTACTTTCTTTATCGTGTCGATTGTGTATTGTGAAATAGTTTTGTCTGTTCTGAGTAAAGTTTCATCCAGATCGGTGACAATCATTTTAACTTTGTTTAATTCCATCAATGTATAACCGCCAAGTCCTATTAATCACAATAAACTCTAATCAAACGAAATTATAATACCATAGCGCAATTTGCTTATCAGGCACCCAAAAGAGGCTGATCGTATACAAAGAGCACTACGTTGCATAGACCGTTGCCTGGCACCGGTCTATGCAACGTGAATGGTTTCGTGCCTGGCACCGAATTATGCACCGGACCGCACTTTCAGATACCCAGGAGCAATGTGGCCAGACTGAAATAAATCATCAAAGCAGCAGCATCGACAATTGTTGTGATCAGAGGACCTGCCATCACTGCCGGATCCAGTTTAAGCTTTTGAGCTGCGATCGGCAGAATTCCCCCGACCACCTTGGCTATGACAACGACCAGGAACATGGTTAAAGAAACAGTGAAGGCAACTTCCATACTGGTGTTTTCAAAAATCATGATTCTCACAAAATTGACTGCTGCCAGTATTGAACCTGCAATGGAACCTACAGAAAACTCCTTCCAGATCACCTTCAGAATATCTGTGGTTTTTATTTCTCCCAGGGCCAGGCCTCTTATGACCAGGGAGGAGGATTGTGATCCCGAATTACCGCCTGTGTCCATCAGCATGGGGATGAAGGCTGCCAGGATAATTACAGACTGTAATGCATGTTCATATCTTTGGATTATCCCGCCGGTCAAAGTAGCGGAAATCATCAAAACCAATAGCCAGGGTATGCGGTTTTTCGCCAGGCCCCAGTTGCTCGTTTTCAGATATTCTGTGTCGGATGGTTTAGTAGCGGCCATCTTCTGAAAGTCTTCTGTGGCTTCCTGATCAATGACGTCCAGAATGTCGTCGACGGTGATGATGCCGACCAGCCGATTTTCTGTGTCTACAACCGGCACGATGTAGTAATCGTACTTTTTAAATAATGCTGCGACATCTTCCTGGTCATCGAGGGTGTTAACCGATATAACGTCAGTTTCCATGATGTCCGCAATGATTGCTGCTTCATCGTTCAGTATTAATTTCCGGATTGAAATGCGACCTTCCAGTATCCGGCTTTCGTTCATGACGTAACAAGTATTGATAGTTCTTTTGTCGATTCCGATTTTCTTTATATAATCGATCGCCTGCCTTACAGTCATTTCCTTTTTCAAATCTACGTACTCGATTGTCATCAGGCTGCCGGCAGAATCAGCAGGATATTTCAGAAATTGGTTGATGAGAGTGCGCGTGTTATCGTCGGAGTTTTTCAAAATTCTCTTAACGACATTTGCCGGCATTTCTTCCAAAAAGTCGACTGCGTCATCAAAGTAGAGATCATCAAAAATCCTTACAGCTTCTTCATCCGTCATGGAGTCGATGACAGATTTCTGCAGATCACTTGACATGTACGAGAAAACTTCAGACGAAAAGTCTTTGGGCAGAATTCGAAACACGATCAGGACATGAACATGATCGATATCCTCGAATAATTGCGCAGCGTCAACAACATTCAGCTTGCTTATTTCATTTCTGGCTTCGAAATATTTGCCTGCTTCAATCAGGCTGAGAATTTTTTCTTTCATAAATGGCCCTCCTTAAGGGTAGAGCCATCTAAGACACTTAGAAAGCAGCTATGGCTCTACATCCATTGTTTTTCAATTTGTGGCAACTGCCAGGTTCTGGACTAGAATCCATAGTTTCCTCCTAAGCTATGTATAGATTTGCGGAGAAGATTTCTCCAGAACATATTATGTGCTAAATTAATCTGTTTGTCCAAGTGTTCGCAGAACTTCCTAGTCGTTAGTCGGGTACATACCATAGCGGACAATGTAATATTTAGCGCCTTCTATCGGTGATACATCTGAGAGATCAGGAAGTTTGTAATTGCTGGTACCGTCGCCTCCGTATTTATTTCCCAATACAAGGCCCAAAAACGGTTCATCCCTCATGCTAAGCATTCTGCCATCACAAGGAAGCAGCCAGCGCTCGAACTGCGACTCGTCCACATCCTTAGCAAGAAGTATCTGACCGGTATAAAAATAAACTCGGGTTTCATAAAGGGAGGTCTCGAAATACTTGATTTCCCCATCGGCAATATAATCCAATATTTCACCTGTCCCTGACGGGTACTCGCCCACGTTTGTAATGAAATATCTGAGTCCTTCTACAGGGATATCTGCGTCGAAATTCGGTAGTGAAAAGTTTTTCACAGTTTCTTTACTTGTGCGGTACAGCACGGAAAATAGAAAAGTATGATCATTGAAAGGAAGTGTAATATCACCTTCCAGCCTGATAGAATTCCTCAAAGCGGTCCTCTCCGGCATTAAACACAATTCGCCAATATAGAAGTCTTCATTTCTGGAAAAATCTATTTCGTTATAGATTGAAAGTGGGAAGGCTCTGTAGAGGATGCCTAAATCGAGGAACGACCCCATCAGATTTTCTTCCGGATGCTCGTTGCGGTCGTTTGAGAAATAAATAAATAAGCCCACGGCACATAAAATGATTGTCAGCAGAACTCCCACTATAAAGCCCTGCAGATGATTTTTGTTTACTCTGGATTTCGGAGAGTTCTGATCTAAATCAGCTTCCATATGCGACTCTGTCATACGATTCTCCTTTTTCTTATGGCTTAAAAAGATATAAATTAGCTTATTAACATATAATACAATATTAAACAATATGTATAAGCGTTTGTAAATACTTTGTATGAGTCTAAATGATTAAATAACGCAGGTCGCGCAGGGAAAATAACTCAGGGAAATAAAAAACGGGGCAGATTTGACTCTGCCCCGTTCAGTGTTATCTGTTTGAAGTTCTACTTAAAGAACAACAACATTTGCCGCTCTGAGTTTGCGGCTGTCTTTCGGATCTGCCTCGATGTCGAATGAAACCTTTTGGCCTTCGTTCAAAGACTTGAAACCGTCAGAATTGATAGCTGAGAAATGTACAAATACATCTTCGCCACCGTCGTCGTTAGAAATAAAGCCGAAGCCTTTTTCTGAGTTAAACCATTTTACTGTACCGTTGTTCATTGGGTACCTCCATAAAAAATATTTCGTACCCAAACAAATAAAAAAACTCACATGTTCTTCAACCATCAAAGTACAATGATCCGCAAACGATGTGAGGATGTTGCATTAGTCTTGAATACATTGCTAAGAATGTCACAAGTT
>JAQWBU010000005.1 GCA_028706195.1 Eubacteriales bacterium | reverse complement strand
TTCGAATCCCACTCTCTCCGCCAAACGGAGAGAAGGCGGTTGGTACAGCTTTCTCTCCTCGATATAACTTAATACGGAGAAGTACTCAAGTGGTGAAGAGGACGGTTTGCTAAACCGTTAGTGGGGGCAACTCCAGCGAGGGTTCAAATCCCTCCTTCTCCGCCAGAAAAGCCCTAGGGTCAACTGACCTCAGGGCTTTTACTTTATTTAGCACATAAGAGTTTGAAAATATGACAGAGCGTGCTCCCCATCAAATAATATCCATCAGCCCTCGATTCTGTCGCAGCCACTTCTGCTCCTTCTTGTAGCATGGCATCACTTCGGCGACCAATTTCCAAAATCGGGCACTGTGATCTTTGTAAGTAATGTGGGACAGTTCGTGGACGACGACATAGTCAATCACTGACGGCGGGCACATTATGAGTCTCCAGGCGAAGTTCAGTGTATTAGCAGCTCCGCAGGAGCCCCAGCGCCGCCTGGCTTCAGATATTTTTACGGAGGCGTATTTCACTTCCATCATTTGGGCATAGTAATCAACTCGCTCCCTGATCAGAGCCCTGCTTTCAGCTTTCATCCATTCCTTGAAAGCTGCAAGCGTCATATCCTCCGGCACTAGCAACTTGTCACCTGCAATAGTGACTTCCTCTACGCTTTGAAGGTGGATAATATGTGGCCTTCCCAGATACAATATTTCTTCACCATTCTCCAGGTTAATTGTGCTGTATTGCGCGGCATAGAGGCGCGCTTGCTGCTGCTTTTCGCTTATCCACTGCTCTTTTTCTTTGATAAAATCACGGATAAAATCTTCACTCAGACGCATAGGTGCGCGGACAATAAGTCTGGCTTCTTTATCGATAGTCAATGCTAAGGTTCTGCGCTTGCTGCGTATTACTTTGTACGGGACTATTGACATTTTCAGTGACTTTCTTTTCTCGTACACTTATTTAGGCTCGCAGACTGATACGCCTGAACCTGATTACTGAAACTGCGAAAGCTGAAACAGTTATCGCGATCAAAATCAGCAATGGTGTGAGCTGAAAATTACCATTAGAGATAAGCTTCATCGCTTGTGTCGCAGGAAGAACTTCTCCAAGATATTGAAATGGTTTCGGCAGTAGGTTACGAGGAAACATAATGCCACTTAATAATATCGTTGGCAGGAAGAGAAACTGCCCAACGAGAGCCAATGAAGCTTGTTTTCTTACAAAGCTTGCCAGCAAAGTGCCTAAAGACTCTGAAGCGAGAGCTACTACTGCCACAAAAAAGAGATGCAGAGGAATGCTGTCAGGCCATGCTGCCTGAAACAGATAAGGCGCGCTAATTAGAATAATTAAGGCTACAATCAAAATATGGACAAATGAAATGACGATTGTGGAGAGAGGAAGCGACCAGCTAGGAATACCAGCAACACGATAAGCGTTTAGAACCCCGCTTTCTCTCGCCTGGACCAGGCTTTGCGGCAGGCCCAGAAAGGCCGACATGGAGATGGCGAATACTGTCATCGCCATGATGAGGTTTTGCTCTGACTCAAATCCGGGCAAGCTGAATATGCTGCTCATAACCAGATAAAATATTATGGGGACGAAATAATAGACCATTAAAATGCCTTTATTTCTCAAATCGCCTCGAAACTGGATGACGAGAGAAGTAGCGAACGCTTTCATTATTTCCCTCCTGCTATGGACAAGAATAAGTCTTCGATGCTGGCTCGCTGAACTCTAAGATCAACAACCTCATCATTCGCTTTTCTGATGTGAGTCAGCAATAATAGCAATAGTTCGGCAGCGTCTTTGCTGGCAAAAGAAAAATAATCATCTTCAAGAATATCCGGCTTTGGCACAATGCCTTCAGTGAGAAAATCCTTTAGACTCCCGTTCAGTGTTTTAATAATGATGCGGCTTTGAATGTCTGCAGAAGCCGTCAACTCTCTGGGACTGCCTTGCTTCGCAATAACCCCGTCTCGCAATATTGCAATGGTATCGCTCAGCTTTTCTGCTTCAGCCATATCATGTGTGGCGATAAGTATTGAAACACCTTCTGTTTTCAGCTGTTTTATTTGCTTGTGCAGCGCATCGCGCCCTTCCACATCTAAACCGGCAGTGGGCTCATCCAGAATCAGCACCCTGGGATTGTGGCACAGAGCCAGGGCCAGATGCAGCCTCCGTTTTCGCCCAGCAGATAGATTGCTATACTGCTTGTTCATGTGCTCCCCTGCCATATCAAAACGCTCCAGCAAATCCAGCCGAAAAGGAACTTTGTGCCAGACACAGAAAAGTCGCATGGCTTCCTTACTCGTCATTGTTTCAGGCAAAGATGTGCTTTGAAGCTGGACACCCAATACCTTTTGTACCGAAGATAATTCTTTGGGCACGTCGAAATCACACACTGTGATATGCCCAGAATCCGCTTTGCGCAGTCCCTCGATACATTCAAGCGTTGTAGTTTTCCCTGCGCCATTTACACCAAGGAGAGCAAAGACTTCGCCTTCTCTGACTGAAAATGACAGCTCTCGCAGAACAGCATTTCTGCCGTAAGCTTTGGTCAGGTCTTGAACTTCTATTGCATTTCGCACGGGGCATCGTTCCTCACATAGTCTTAATCTCTCACTAAGAAGTATACGGTAATTTGCCTTAAGTTCTCAGCTAAATTAATTTTGTCCCTGTATTAATCGTTACTACCATGCTCTTCAGGCTCTATACACTAAAAATTGTAAGCAAAACAATTATATACCTGGCCGAAGCAATAATACGAAAGGATTTTCAGATGGGAAATTATGGAAACTTATTTGGCTGGCTGATTGTCACTGGCCTGGTTCTAACTCTGTTGAATTATCCGGTGAAGGCCATTTATAGAAAATGGGTCGCTGAGCTGGACAACGAATCAAGCTTCAAAAGAGGCTATCTTAAATTCCAGCAGTTCATAGTCAAGTATCATCGGTTTTTTGGCCTTTTCACGACCATGATGTTGCTGACTCACCTGATAATCCAAATCAGCTATAGGTGGGTGTCAAGAACCGGAATAATAGCCGCTTCCCTGCTCGTCCTTAACGTAATACTAGGTGCTTATGGTCACTACATACGTAAGAAGAAAAGATCCGCCTGGTTCTACGTGCATCGGACAATTGCCGTATTGACTACAATCGCGATCGTCCTGCACATAGTAATGCAGGGAAGATAGATCTCTCAAGGAGGACCTCCATGAAAAAGAATAATTCAACAAAAATTGCTAAGCATAATGAAAACCTGCTTCTGCTGACATTCATCTTAAGCTTGACCTTGCTCTTCGTAGCCTGTACTGATGAAACTGATCCGCAGATTACAGATCCAGTCGGAGAAATGACCTTCACCTTAGAAGAGTTGGCAGAATATGATGGAAAAGACGGCAATCGCGCTTATATTGCAGTGGACGGAATTGTCTACGATGTAACTGATATTGAAGCGTGGGCCGGCGGAACTCATGCTGATGGTCAATTTACTGCAGGAAAGGATTACAGTGATGAGATTAGGGAAATCTCACCTCATGGTACCGGAGTGCTGAGTCGGGCAGTAGTTGTCGGCAGCTTAGTCGACTAGATTTGATGTCAGTGTACATCCATATAAAAGAAGTCCGGCAGCTGCCGGACTCCTTTTATATGGAGGAGAAAAGTAAAATAAGTATTACTAATCATTCAATAGAGTCTTGCTACCTTCCAGACTTCTCAGCTCAGAAATTTCTTCCGTCACTTCAATTACACCTAAATACACACCCTCTACATCACGTACAGCGTAATAACGAATCATGATAAAGGCTCCATCCTTCTGGATCCAGAAATGCTCATGATCTTTCTTACCGGATTTGAAGTCTTCCACGATGGAATTAACAACACTGAGGCTCTTGGGCGGATGACAGTCTTCGACTAAACGACCAATAATAGTTCTGGTACGAGGAAAGACACGCTCTTTTCCTTCGCTGAAATATTGAACTTTGTTGTCTGCATTTACGTAGGTAATATCGTAAGGCATGGTGTTAAGTACCGCTTCCAGCTCATGTGCGTTGAAATATCCGCTGGGAAGTTCGACATCGTTGCCACTGCGACGCTGATCAAGATCCTGTTCTCCCTTGATCCAGGCCTTTACGTCAGAAGGACTGGCACCTTCTACTGCATCAACAAAGGCATAACCAAACTGTGAGCTTTCCTGAGCTATGACTTTCCAATCAGCATCAGTGATGTTGTCCACCAGCATCGGTTTCAGAATTTCGTTTTCTTTCTGAATCATGCCGCGAAGCTCTAACTCCATCTCAGAGAAAAGTGTTTCATCTTTCTCACCGGCTTCAGCTTTATTAATAGACTTCTTTATCAGATCGCGAATTTCGTCATCTTTGCCCCACATGACTTTAGGCGGAGCAGTTATGCCTTTTTTCTCCAAATAAGGGAACATCAAGTTCTCTTTGCGAGCATAATGCTTGTCTAGTTTATAGAGTTTGTTCAGAGCACGAACGTAGGCTTCATTATTGTTAGAGGCCAAGAAAGAAGATTTGGCTTCTGCGTACTCGCCTGCCAGAAATTCTTCCAAGCCATCATTTTCTTTATAAAACACTGTCAGCGGATGTCCCATGACGGGGTCGATATCGATCACTTCAACATTACCTTCTACGACTGATGCATGAACGTTACACAGCTGCTGGATCACTTCAACCGGAGTACCCTCCTTGATCAGTTCGGCCTCGGCGGCAGCTATTTCACTGGCATCTACAGTGTCAAATGTTTTCTGGAATTCTTCTCTGACATCTTCAACCGACGCCCCTTCACTCAATTGATGGAGGATATTTTTCAGTGCCTCTGTTTGTCTTTTCTTTTTATCTGACATATTTATCTCCTGTTCTGATTAGTAATTTTCGTTTTACGAGCCATCATTAATTTTTGGTTCTCGCTAATTAGTTATGACTAACTACACTGATGATAGTCAATTTCTTTCTAAGAAAAAGATACATGTGTTTCGTAAAATTTACTTTGAGCTAGATCAAAATTTTAAGATTTCAAAAATACATATCCGGAAGAAAAGTCCGGATACTCTTTCTAGAATGAGTAATTGTCCAGTCTTTTGGTATTGATTTTACCTCTGATGATCCAATAGGCGAGTTCTTTATTGTGCGTGCCTCTGCGGGCGAGCTCCAACTGACAGCCAGGGCATTTCAGATGCCCTTCCAGCTTCTCGATGTCAGTTTCCGCTTCGATAATGCGGGAAGCCAGCATCTTGATTAAGTTACCGTTTCCGGCTTTCTGATAAATAGCGACAGGAATTTTGCAATTACCACAGGAAACTTCAAGAGCGTAAGTATTTTTTCTTTTCTTGTGGAATGGGTTCTTGTACTGCACCTTAATCTCCTGTAGGAAATGGTGATATTATTCAAATGAGCGGTCGGCCGACCGCTCATTTGTTTTCAGTTTAAATTCTTAATCATTTGCTCAATCACGGTTAAACAGATTTGCGAAGAAATTAAAAATACTGCGGAAAAGATTGTTGAAGAACTCAACTACCTGATCCCACCAGCCTTCTGTCTGTGCGCGATCAAAAAAGTCCAGCGCCATATCCCAGGTATCTTCACCAAAAGCCTGGATTTGCTCGAGAATCTTGTCTACATCCTCTGCGCTGATCGTGTTTTTGAATTTTTCTAAAGTAGCGACCAGACGATCAATATCAGCCTGTGAAATATTAATATTATATTTGTTGAGAACATTGTTTACGATCACTGTCATTTCCTGGATTGTGACATTGTCACGCCCCTTTTCTTCTACCAGCTCAGCAATCTGTCCTTTTATTTCAGTCAAAGCCTTAGAAAACTCTTCAGAATCGTATTCATCATTGTCTGCGTTATTGTCTTCGATGATACGTACCGTGATCAGCTCATCATTGCCGGCCTCCAACTTGTCCTCATCCAAGTCTACGCCATTAATCTCAGCGGCTTTGTAGACGCCGGTCAGGGCTGACTCTCCTGTGACAGGATATGGGGCGCCCACAATTATATTCGTATCATAAATACCTGAAGTTATGGCCGCATTCGAGTACTGATACGACTTAATTTTTGTAATATTTTCCGGTGTCGCAATCGTCGTGCTGACTCCGCTGTTTTCTTCCAGGAACTCGACCCGAACGGAAGAAATCATGTCGTTGTCAGAATACTGCGCTCCAATATATCGCTCGGCATCACTGCCTGTCACGACATTAATCTCCAAGCCTGAATCAGCATCGACATCCAATATGTCAAGAGTAATTGCTCTTTGGGACTCATTCAGGCCCGAGCCTAATACAACAACTTCTTCTGTGACTTCAACAGCATAGGCGCTGAATCCCGCGCTGATAAAGGTCGCTGCAAATACCGCCAGCAAAAGAATAGTGAGTGCTTTTTTTCTAAATCTATTCATAACTACATTCCTCCTCCCAACCTGATCGATTGAATGTTTATGATAGGCAGGAAGTATTGAGCTGTCCAGAGCATTTCGACCAAAGAAAGTGAACAAATATGGCAAGGCAACTTTTCAATTGGACATGAGTTCAGGTAAAATAATCTTCACAATAGCGCTGAGGAATTATTCCGGCTTGCAAATTTTGTAATAAGCAACAGCTAATTGAGTGCGATCGCGCAGATTCAATTTCTCCAATATTGTCGAAAGATAATTTCTCACTGTTCCTTCACTTAGATGCAAATGGTCAGATATCTCACGATTATTTAAACCCTGTGCGATTAACTCAACCAACTCCCACTCACGTTCAGATAGTTCTGAAAATATATTGGCTTCTGAATCCGATTGTTTTGAAGCTGTTTTGTTCGACGGCTTTTGTAACACAATCGGGGTTATCTTGTCAGCTATGTCACCACCGTAGACATGTTGTCCGCGGTGAATCGCATATAGTGCAGGCAGGATGTTTTCAACATCTGATTTCCTGAGATATCCTTTTGCTCCCATTCGAAGCGATTCAACTATATATTCCTCATCGACAAAAGTTGTAAGGTAAAGAATCTTAGCTGAACTGTCTTCAGTGAGAATTACTTTCCCCGCAGTAAGACCATCCAATCCTTCCATCCTGATATCCAAAAGAATAATATCAGGATGATGCCGGCGATATAATTCAATCGCTTCCTGACCGTCCGAACCCGTTGCCAGTACATTAACAACCTCACCATTATCTTTGCGTGAAGATAATTCAATAATAGAAGCTAGACTCTTGGTAACAATCGGGTCGTCATCTACGATAACAATATCCATTACATCTCCTCGTCATGTTGTATATACATAATTATATAATTATGTAATCTTCAGTGTTTGAAAGCTGCTTTTTGTCTACCTTTCACTTGTACTTACATCTATTCTGTGCTATCAAAATACCTCTATCTATAGCTCTAAGCTTGCGCAGGCAGCCGGGCGAATATTCTGAATCCGTTTTCTCCCTGATTAATATTCATGCTGCCTCCGATGGCAGTAGCTCTTTCCTCCATACTGAGTAAACCCATACCCAATTTTGGCGTACTAGTTGAATTATATCCATTATCTGTTACTAGAAGTTGATAATACCCGCCCCACTGTTTCAGCGTTATGTCTGCTCTGCTGGCATTTGAATGTCTGGCTGAGTTGTTAAGACCTTCACGGCAGATGGCCATGATAGTGTAGTAAACAGTCGGACTGGGTGGATCACTAATTCTCACAGTCAGATTCACAGGGCAGAAATCAAAATCATATGCTAACTTCTCCAGAGCGGTTTCTATAGACAAGGAGTCGCTGTGTATGTCATGGATGCTGGAGCGGATCATTTCCATGGCTTCAGTTAAAGTAGTGTTCAGTGCATTGTATTTAGCGCTTTCGTCTTCATCCTCCGCCGAAAGTTCCAGTGCTTTCACCTGCAAAATTGAGCTTGTCAGTTTATGACCGACATTGTCGTGTATTGACCTGGCTATTCGATTGCGTTCAGTAAGAATATCTGATGTACGATCGAGTTCTCGCTGGGCCATCAGTTGATTATTCAGTTGTCTCTGACGCCGCAAAAGCTCAGATGAATTATCCACATAACTATAATATTGCTCCTGCAGTTCAAGTGAACGCCTGGTCCAGTGCCCCAGGAGGAAAGCTCCTGCCGACATAAGTAAAGTAAGTATATAGGGCGTAGCACTTATCCTCAGGTTCAGAACCGGTATAAGAGACAGCAGCAGAGGCCAGTTCTTCTTCCAGTCTCTTGGCTGATAAGCCAGTAATGGAAGCCCTGCTACAGCACCCGGTGTAAATAGGCTGATGACAACTAAGACTAAGTACATTAGCTGCGTGACTCTGTCCGCCATAAGTCTGTACTTTTCTTCCTTTGAGAGGTAAAAGAAAAGCGGGAAACTAGAGATCAGCAAAAACAGCAGCGCTGCCAATAAGGGAAATTCTCCAGGCCATATAATAAAGCAGGAAAATATACTCGCGACTGATAATAAAGCTAAATTAATTATGTGCTGCATATGAACGTCTCCGGCAGATTCCTCCTTATATAATGCATCGGAAGCTGTAATAGCACAATAAAAATGACATTTGTAACTTAAGCAGATGACAGTCCACACTGTAAATCCGTGCTCACGAAGGATAACTTATGCTTGTAATCGGGTAATTTTTACTACTTATGTTGAGTCAGAAAAAAGGAGCCATAAATGAAGGAACGAATAATCGATGTAGAAGTAATTGATCTTGTCAAACGCTACAAAGAACTGGTCGCAGTTGACCATCTCAGTCTTTCCATTGAACAGGGAGAAATTTTCGGCTTGCTGGGTCCTAACGGGTCCGGCAAGACAACCCTGATTAACTGTATGTTGGCATTACTGAGCTACGATCAGGGTGAAGTTAAAATTTTCGCTAAGCCGATGACTCCGAAATCTTATGATGTCAAACAGCAGATCGGTCTGGTTCCTCAGGAAATTTCTGTGTATGAAGAGCTGACCGTTTATGACAATATCGATTATTTCTGCGGCTTATATGTCGAAGACAAAGAAGAGCGTCGTCAGCGAGTAGAAGAAGTCATCGATTTCGTGCAGCTCGATAGTTTCAGGAAGTTTCATCCGAGAAAACTATCCGGTGGCCTTAAACGCCGTTTGAATCTTGCCTGCGGTATTGCCCATCGTCCGCGCCTGATCTTTCTTGATGAGCCGACTGTCGCGGTTGATCCCCAAAGCCGAAACCGCATCCTTGAAGGAATCAAGTACCTGCGCGATCAGGGGTCAACTATCGTCTACACCACACACTATATGGAAGAAGTTGAATATCTCTGTGACCGTCTGGCGATCCTCGATCACGGCAAAATATTGGTCAGCGGCACGAATGAAGAAATTATCTCGATGTCATCAATCAGTGAATCCATCGAAATCGTCGTCTACGACCTTCCTGAATCCATTATTGACGAACTGCGCAACAACCCCAGTGTTGATTCTTTAACTTATCAAAGCGGAACACTCAGCATGGCAATGAAGCAGGGAGACAGCAACTTGCTTTCCGTTTTGCACCTGCTGACAGAGGAAGGCTTGGAACCAGTCAGTGTCTCCGGTAAAAACCCGACTTTGAATGATGTGTTTCTGGAAATCACCGGAAAGGAATTACGCGACAATGCTTAGGCATCTGATTAAGTACAATTTCAAAACATACATAGGTAATAGACTTAACCTATTCTGGAATTTCCTCTTTCCTTTTGCCTACATGATCATCTTCTTCATGGCTCTGTTCTCCCTCTCAGACGGCAGCAGCGGCCTCGATACGATCCGGCTAGCCGTAGTCCCTGTTCATGAGAACGAAAGCGCAGAGAGCAAAACTGAAGCACTCAAAAGCTTTTTTGAGTTCGACGGTCATGAAGGTATCTGGGATGGAGAAGCGTTGGAACATCCTGCCGGTACTGAAAAAACCCTGCTACTTTATACCGAGTCAAACGAAACGGAATCCTTGAAATGGCTAGAGAACGAAACTATTGATGCCATGATCCTGGTCGATGATGAAATCAGCTTTAAGGTTAAGCCCGGTTCTTCCCTCACCCCGACAGTTTTGCATGAAATTCTGGCTTCTTTCGAAAGAGTAAATAAAACACAGACCAGCATTACCTCCGGTTATCAGGAAGGCCGTTTCACACCGCCAAGCGCAAGCGATACTGAGCAATTGGAAGCTAACCGCTTTATCGGCATCGACAAAAGCAACCGTCGTACCGCGATATATTCCCAGTTCATTTATTTCTTTGCCGCTTTAGCTTATATCACTTATTTCCCTCTCAATACCGGAGTCGAAGTTATAGAGAGCATCGAGCCGGCACAATCAGATCAGGCGCTGCGTAAATATGTCGGACCCGTTTCTAAAACTAAACATTTCTTCGGGGCTCTCATTCCACGCTGGGTCGCCCACCTGCTGCTGATTGTCCTGCTCTTTGCTTTTACCCAGCTATTGAATATTGATTACGGCACAGATTACCCGCGCATTATTTTGCTCTTATTCTTCGGCACCTCCAGCGCAATTTTCACCGGTACTGCTTTGGGAGCTTTGCTCCCTGGTAAGCAGGGGCCAAAAGTTGCATTGAGTATCTCCATCCCGCTTCTTTTTGCGCTGGCATCAGGCATGATGGCAAGCCCCTTGCATAGTTTAATAATGGAGAAAATACCCTGGCTGCATAACTGGAACCCACTGGGAATGATAAGTAATGGCTTGTATGCGCTCTACTCGGGCGGCAATCTGGAGCGTTACTACCAACAACTGTTTGGTCTGGGAATTTTTAACCTGGTCTGTTTTGCCCTGACTATGCTGGGCGTCAGGAGGAGTCGTTATGAAAGTATTTAAACTGTTTCTCAAATTACTATATGCATATCGTTCAACCATACTTCCCCACGTAATTATCTTTTTAGGAATTTTTGTAGCTCTCAATCTGGGTGGCACCGCAGAGACAGGGCAGGTCAGTCTATATAATCCGAAAATAGCTGTATTTGATCATGACGACAGTCCTCTCTCACGTCACCTGAAAGACTACCTCCTGGAACGCAATACTGAAGTTGAAGTCGAAGAAGATGCGACAGTTATTGAGGACGCCATCTTTGAAGATTGGCTCAACTATGCGATTGTTATCCCCGAAGGTTTTGAAGATTCGTTTGGAAAAAGTGGAAATTATGCCGATCTGATAACGTTCGCCAATTACGATGACGGTCTGAATCAGGTCATGGACACGCAAATTGAATTTTATTTGTCGGTCTGGGACAGCTTTCGCATAGCTTATGGCGGTTCTGTGCCTGCAAGTGAAGCGGAAAGCACTCTGAAACAGGTTGATGAAATCATGAGAACTGAAGTTGAAGGCGTCGAACTTGTCTCCGAAAACGGCAGTCAATCGGTAGAGGTCGCCAACTTCTTCTCTTTCCTTAACTACATCCTGCTTGCTGTCGGAATTGCAGCTATAGGCCGCGGCATTGCGGTAATAGACAAATCCCACCTGAGGCGGCGGGACCTCGTTAGCGGATATCCGGAAAGTAAGCGTACCTGGGGTCTGTTCATGGCAGTCTTTGTAGTAATGCTTGCCCTGTGGCTGCTCTTAACCTTTGTGCTGTTTCTGCTCGTTGGTTTCTCTGCTCTGAGTGAGCCAAATATCCTTTGGATGGTTGTATCCAATCTGACGCATGCTTTGGCGGTATCAGCCTTCATCATGTTATTAATGCAGATATTCCCATCAGAGAATGCTTCATCGTTTCTCGGCACGCTTATCAGCCTGTCTACAGCATTCGCCACCGGAATCTTTGTTCCCAGAGAGATCGTCTGGCAGCCCCTGCAGACAGCCTTTTCTCTTATGGCGACCTACTGGGATGTAAGCAACCAGCTGATCTTGTCCAGCACAGTTTCACTGTCGACTGATCTGGGCGGGGTGATGCGCAACATCGGCATCATGCTTCTGATGGGCCTGCTCTTCTTCAGTATCACGCTAATCCTGCGACGCGTACGTGAAAAAGAGGCAGCTTAAGGAATTGTGGTACCGCATTAGCGGTACCACAACCATCAGTCCGCAACATTAAGTATTGAGATCAGGCCCCAAATCCCTTGAATCCAAGTTCAGTCAAAATTTCCTTCGGGAATTCAAAACGGACCGTAACCTCGGGATCAACAACCTGACAAAACTTCAAATTACCGACCAGACTCATCAGGCGCCCTGCGTCTCCCTCACTGAGCCCTGCTATGCTGGTGAGAAAATCAAACATGTTGTCAACCGCCATTTTGTATGCGTCTTCTGTGGTAGCAGCTGAAGCCACACTGGCATACACAGAATCCGTTTCAATGAAAGGGGTTCGCAGTTTCGGTTCATTGAGTATAGAGGCTGATAAAGTAATTCTGGCAGGAGTCTCAGCACCACAGACCAGCACCTCACCATCTCCCATCAGGGCGTGCACATCGCCACAACCAAAGAGACCGCCATCGACAGCTGCTTCAAGATAAAGCTTCGCGCCCTCACCAATTAACTTGCAGTCCATATTACCACCATGTTTGCCCGGGGTTCCCGTCGGCACACTGCCTTCGGCCGGGGCGAGCCCGATTACACCAATCATAGGTTCAATCGGCAGAGACAGCACACCTTTGTCTGTAACGACTGTAAGGACACCGTCGGAATTATCCATCACGCGCGTCGAAGGCTCAGTGATGCCACTGATTACACCGGACCCCGGAATAGTTGTCATGACAGAGCGACCGGTAAACTCAATTTTTTGAATATCTATCCGGACGATGTCACCCGGTTTAACACCGGCAATCGCGACCGGCCCTGTGGCCGGATTAATCTTATCCCAGTCTAAACTATCAAGAGTGTCCTGATCAGAGTTCAGCTGATCCGAGAAGCAATCGCAAGACTCGAGCACAAACAATTCATTCTGGGAGACATGGAGCCGAGCCGGCAAATCTCCCGAAAAAGCGTAAAAAGTATAGTCTTTTGATAATGTTTTCATACTGAATCCTTTCCTAAGTAGAAGATGAATGATCTATTTTGTCTTTATTATTTCTTGTTTCCATTGTTATTTGTATATTGTTTAGGCCGAAAAAGATTGCGCAGGGCTTCGAGCGAAAGCTCACGACCTCCCGTCACACCGTTCGGGCGTAAGATCAGGAATAAGATCATTAAGATGGCTACAACGATTTCGCTCATACCATATGCCTCAAAACCGCTTCGCGTCAGGCCAAGTTCCAGCTGACGCAGACCCTGCTGTGCCAATGTCACTATCAAAGCGCCGAAAAAAGCGCCTGATACGGACATTGAACCTCCGATGACCACCATCGACAGAAGTTTGAACAGCTCGCTCATATAGAAAGAGCCTGCTGTGATAGAGAGAATGTAGTGCGAATACAGGCCTCCCGCCAGACCACCGATAAAGGCGCTGGTAACATAGCCCTGGTAGCGAACTTTAACAAAGTTTATACCGCTTGAACGGGCCGCGTAGCGATCATCACGGCTGGTCCGGAGTTTCATCCCGAGCGATGACTCCTTGAAGTAATAAACAAACGTGATGACAAGGATAGCGAAGCCCAGAGCAACCCAGATAGTTGTCTGCCTGCTGCCTCCCAGCGTAAAAGTTCTCGGTCCGTTAGTAACCTCAGCCCACTGAGAGAGCAGCACATTGATCACGATCAGAAGCGCGAACTGAGTGATTGAACCGACTGCATCAGACAAGCGCATTAAGGGCCAGGCAACGACAGCGGCTATTATCATTGCTACCAGAGCGCCAGCCAGCACGGCCGGTATAAATGGCAGATGCAATTTTTGTAAAAACGGATACATAATCGGAATTTGCATCGCCTTCAGTGACGGTTCCATCGAAAATATGGCCGAGGCGAAAGCGCCGATACCGACATAACCTACATAGCTCCAGTTCAGTATTCCTGAATTTCCCATGTAAAGCTGGAAGCCCAGGACGCTAATAAGTGTAATCACGCTCGAAGTGAAAATATCTTCAATAAATGGAATATTTAACCACCAGATAAAGACGCCAATCCCACTCAATATGGCGACGAGAAGTACAACTGTTGACCATTTGCTGGAGAAATTGAAATAAGGCCTGCTTCCCAAGCTCGCTGCTGCTAGAGTGTTTTCGTCTGCAGTATTGTTCCTTTTCATCCTACACGCTCCTCCTGATATTTGCCGCGAATCAGGCCTTCCGGTTTGAGGACCAGGAAAGCGATGACAATGACGAACATAATTGCGTCGCGGAAAGACAATAACGATGATGGCAGCGTGAGAGAAAGCATGTTCGCGATAAAGGCATAGACATAACCTCCTACAACCGCCCCTACCAGAGATTGCATGCCGCCAATTACAACAGATATAAATCCGATTAAAAGTGGCCCCGAACCCATCATTGGTTCGACTGAACCGGTACGTGCAGACCAGAAAATTGCAACCACACCCGCCAGAATGCCACTGATGACGAAGGCAATCGAGATCACAAGGTTTGCCGGCACACCCATGAGCCGGGCTGTGACAAAATTCTCCGAAGCACCGCGCATGGCAATACCTAGTGACGTACGCCTCATCAGGATAAGCACAGCGATCAGCAGGATAATAGTCGTGCCGATCAGAAGCATATTACGCAGTGGTGTGACAACTCCAAGCAAGGAAACATTGATATTAAAAAAATCCGGTACCGGTACCGCCCTTGAACGCGGGCTGATACCGAGCTGAAAGCTGCGCTGCAATATAATACTGACCGCAAACGAGGTGACCAGCAAGGCATCGAGCGAGCGCCCCCGGAATGGGCGGAAGGCAATTAGTTCACTCAAAAAGCCGGTCAGAGCCCCGCTTCCGATTGCGATAAGGAAAACAAGCCACCAGGGCAAATCCGTAAAAGTTCCTACGAAGTAAAGCACATAAGCGCTGACCGTGATAAATTCACCGTAGGCGAAGTTGACAAGGTTACAGATACCATATACAAAGACAAGGCCAAGTGCGATCAGAGCGTAAAGGCTCCCCATGCTCAGCACATTAATGACAAACTCGATAAAAATGTTCGCACTCATAAAATTTCTCCTCCATTGTTCCCGCCCAGATAGACTGACGTTATATCTATGCTTTCAGCCAGCTCGTCTGACATGCCGGAGTATTCAATACGCCCGTTTGAAAACAAATAGGCTCGGTCAGCTATTTCCAGAGCACGTCTGGCATTCTGTTCGACGAGCAGAATCGTGATGCCACGTGCCTTCAGGGTTCGGATCAATTCAAAAATCAGATCAACCATGGTTGGTGACAAACCGAGTGACGGTTCATCCAGCATAAGTAAGTCCGGGCGTGAAATAAGACCACGCGCGATAGCCAGCATCTGCTGCTCGCCACCGGATAGTAATCCACCCGCCTGATTGTAACGTTCCTTCAAAATGGGAAATAATTCGAAATAATCAGCCAGATCAGCCTCATATCGTTTTGCATCATAACGGCCGAATGCGCCAATACGAAGATTTTCCCCGACCGTCAGCGAAGGAAAAATCTCGCGTCCTTCCGGCACGAGCGAAATTCCATGCTTATGCAGATTTTCCGGTTTTTTTCCTCCGACTTCATTGCCTTTAAAACGAATACTACCGGAACGCGGTTTCAACACACCGGCTACGGACTTCAGCAAGGTCGACTTGCCTGCGCCATTAACACCACAAATACTAACCAGCTCACCTTCCCGCACATCGATTGACACGCCGTGCAGCACCTCTATAGCGCCATAACCGACGACCAGATCGTTCACCTGCAGGATAGGTGCAGGTATTGCACCAGAACCTTGTTCCTGTATTGTTTGTTTCTTATCGTTCATGATGCCTCGCTTCCCAGATATGCCACCACAACTTCAGGGTTGCGACGCACATCTTCAGGTTTTCCCTCAGCGATCGTCTGTCCATAGTTCAATACATGCAGACGGTTACAAAGATTCATAATCAAGCGCATATCGTGGTCGACAATCAGAATGCCTATATTTTTCTGTTCAGGCATCACGCTAAGCAAGGCAAATAGTTCGTCCGTTTCTTCCTCATTAAGTCCTGCAGCCGGTTCATCCAGCAGCAAAAAACGTGGTTTCGCTGCCAGGGCACGTGCGATTTCCAGAAGCCTCTGATCCCGGAAAGTCAGACCCTGGGCCGGTGCATCGCGACGTTCGGACAAGCCAAGTTCCTCAAGCAGGTCTTCCGCGACTGCAGCTGCCTGTTTTCTTTTCATACCAACGCCGAGAGCACCGATCATGACATTCTCCAGGCTGCTTAGATGTTTAAATAGTCGAATTGTCTGATATGTGCGCACAAGACCATGCACAGGTATCTGATACGCCTGCATCTCTCCAATATTATGCTGATCGATCGTGATCCGGCCGGCGTCCTTTTCCAGCATTCCCGTGACCAGATTGATAAAGGTCGTTTTACCGGAGCCGTTCGGACCGATCAGACCCAGTATTTCACCCGTTTTGATCTTCATACTGACGTTATCTACGGCTTTTAAGCCGGCAAACGACTTGCTGAGGCCGCTTACCTCAAATATGGATGTACTCTCCATTTTTTCACTCTCCCATAAAGACAAGCGTGCCCTCCGTAAAGAACACGCTTGCCCGTTTTAACCTCATTTTTCCTGCCTTAAACACGCGTGATTGACAGCACTGCCGCCAGCCAGCTTAGGGTTCAGGCAGGTATTCCGGAGTCGCCCACCCCAGGAAAACAGACTTGCCGTCCACGAGTTTCATGATAGCCGCCGCTTTGTTCGGCTCATGACCTGACGCGGCATCCGACCAGTCAAGCGTACCGGTCATACACTCAAATGAGTTATCTTCCATATACTTCGCCATTTTCGCGCCGTCAGTACCGACTTCCTTCATAGCTTCACTCAATACCATGACGACATCGTAACCGGCCATCGACCAGGGTGCATCGACATCTCGTCCGTACATTTCCTTATAGGCCGCGTAATATTCATTGAAGCCCGGTACGGCTTCTTCACTGTTGAAGCTATGTGAGTCCCAGTAAATGTCGTTGCCAAAATCCTCACCGAGTAGTTCAAATAATGCCGGATCGTCATACGCATCGCCGCCGTAGATTGGTGAATCAATGCCTGCTGTGCGCATTTCCTTGATTAATGTTCCGAGATCGGGCATATAGGAACTGATGTATATAAAATCGGGAACTTCAGGTAAAGCTTTGTAATGAGCTATCAAAGCAGCTGTGTCCAGTCTGCCCTGGCTGAAGACATCCTCAAGCAAGACCTCGCCGCCAAGTTTTTCAAAACACTCGACAAAGTAACGTGAAAGGCTCTTTGTATAATCAATAAAATCGTCAGTCACGACGTAAGCGGTGCGCATACCGTCGCCATATGCTTTTTCTGCCATAACGGCACCCATGGTTGTATTCCACATCGACAGCGTGAACTGCTTGTCTCCAAGCATCTCACTGCCAAACAGCGGGGATGACGCGCTCGGACTGATTCCAACGATTCCGGCTTCCTGAGCTGCACGTGCAGCAGGGCCGCCGAAGTCATAGTCTGATGAGGTGATAATAGCCACCGCACCCTGATCAACCAATTGTTTGGCTACTTCAGCAGCTGTAGCCGAATCGGATTTGGAATCCATGTTGCGGAACTCCAGCATTTTACCATCGATCCCGCCGGCGGCATTAACCTCCGCGATTGCCAATTCAACACCTTCCATCGCTGGCGAATCCAGTGATCCCTGAATACCTGTAACAGACATTGCGCCGCCAATAATAAGCTTGTCTCCGTTGTCCACAGACTCACTGCCTTCTCTTCGATCACATCCTGCCATGGACATAAGCGACAGAGCCAATACAAGGACGAAAACAAGGATCATAATCATTCGCTTTTTCATACTAACACCTTCTCCATTTATTAATTTCTAAGTTATATTTATTCACAATATGCTTAGATTTGAGATAGTATCACCCACTATGAAACACTATGTCAATGAGCACTAACGACGGCTTATTTATGATTTGTCTGCAATGATTTGTTCAATTTGTGTGTGTATTTATAAGTAATCACGCATATTGGAACTGCTTGAAATTTTCTGTCCTGAGCTTTGCTTGTTACGGTAAGCGATTTGCAGTTAGTTCTTGACTCACACTTCTCATAAATCTTTGTTTAATATATTATTTAAGAAATGCAAAAGCCGATTATGATTTGAAAAAAAGGAGAAAATGAATGTCTACACCTCACAATTCTGCAAAAAAGGGCGACATAGCCAAGACAGTCCTGATGCCGGGCGATCCGCTGCGGGCCAAATTCATAGCTGAAAACTTTCTGGACAATCCCGTTAAATTCAATGAAGTTCGCGGCATGTTGGGTTATACCGGCACTTATAAAGGCAAGCCTGTATCTGTCATGGGCAGCGGTATGGGTCAGCCCTCCATCGGCATCTACTCATACGAGCTCTATACCGAATACGATGTTGACAATATTATTCGCGTCGGCAGCTGCGGAGCATACGACGAGAGACTGGACTTATTCGATGTCATTCTGGTAACAGATGCGTACTCCGATACTACTTACGCCAAGATGCAGTCCGGCTATGACAAGAAAGTCCTCGAAGCCAGCCCGGAGCTGACGGAGAAACTGCGTCAAAGTGCTAAAGAACTGGAACTTCCTGTCTTTGAAGGCAGAACCTATTCCAGTGATGTCTTTTACTATGAGGCTACCCCGGAAGGAGAACGCCCCTTATGGGAAATCCTGCATGAAGACCATGACTGCCTCTGCGTAGAAATGGAAAGCTTCGCTCTGTTCCACAACGCTAAAGTTACGGACAAGCAAGGCGCCTGCCTGCTTACTGTCTCTGACACAATTTATGAGTCCAGGGAGACTACACCTGAGCAGCGTGAGAAGAGCTTCACCAATATGATGGAAATCGCACTGGGCATTCTCTAAGAAGAAAAATTTTATTTGTAAGCACACACAAGAGACCACCTGCCAGTAGGTGGTCTCTTCAATCTTTGACGGAAAAACTTATATTACTTTACTTTAGCTTGCTCTTTCTTTGCGGCCTGAGATTGTTCCCATAGTCTATCAGCTACCGGCTCCCAATTATTGGCAGCATCGATAGTCTTGGCCGACAGGTCGCGAACATCCTCCGGTGACTCCAGGTCGGTCGGTTTCGCTCCGCTTTCTTCCACCATTTCCGTCAAGGCACCCACGTTGTCGAGTAAAGGACAGGGCCTTAACTGGTTTTCGTTAAAAGGCTGATTTTTGCGGTATGCCTGGAATAAAGGTGCCTGATAGGCTTCTAGCAAGCTGTGTTCATGTATGTTGGAATCTGCATAATGGATAAAGGCACAGGGCTCAATATCACCGTTGGCATTTATATGTAAATAAGATCTGCCACCTGCTATACAGCCGTTAACATATTCGCCATCATTCCAGAAGTCCATGGTGAAGAGAGGTTTAGTCTTACGGTATTCCCGGATCTTGTGATACATCAGCTCACGCTGTGCCGGGCGAGCCAGCAGTTCAGGAACAGCATTGACTCCAACCGGCATATAAGTGAAGAACCAGGCAAATTTGCAGCCCCAGTCGATAAGAGCATCAATAAATTCTTCACTGGCAATACTTTCAGTGTTGGCACTGGTATAGCAGCAGGAAGCGCCGAAAAGCAGCTTCTTCTCTTGGAGAATTTCCATGGCGCGCAACACTTTCTTGTAGGTACCTTCACCACGACGAGAGTCGGTAGCTTCCTCGAAGCCTTCAATGCTGATCGCGGGCACAAAATTTTTGACCCGCAACATTTCGTCGGCAAAATTTTCGTCAATCAGAGTGCCGTTAGTGAAAGCTAAAAAGAAACAGTCGTCATGTTCTTCGCAGAGCCTAATAATGTCTTTCTTGCGCACCAGCGGCTCACCGCCGGAATAGATGTACATATAGGTACCGAGCTCTTTTCCCTGTTCGATAATGTTATTGAGCGTATCATAATCCATGTTCATCTTGTTACCGTAATCTGCGGCCCAGCATCCTGCGCACTCCAGATTACAGGCTGAAGTCGGGTCCATCAATATAGCCCAGGGAACATTGCAGTCATGTTCTTCACCCTTTTCGGCTTCCACTCTGTTCCCGATCAGGAAGGAGTTTATAACCAGATTTTCAAATAGAGTCTTGCGCACGCCACTGTCAATATCATCCCAGAGACTTAGTACAAGCTGGTACCAGTTGTTGTCAGGACTATCAACTATATCACGCAAAAGTTTCTGCTTATTGGCGTTCTTTTCGCTCTTATCCACCCGTTCCCACCAGCTCATCAGTTGGGGGATGTTTTTGTCCGGATCCTTGTCCAGATAAGACAACGCCACTTGCGTCGCTTTAATTGCGGCTCTATCTTTAAAAAATTTCTTTGCCATAATGACTCCTTTTTCGAATTTAGATATGTCTTTTCATTGAAGATATTACACACCTTTGACATATGCCTCACATGTATACTATGATACATATGTGTATTACAAACAACATCAAGTAATTCTTGTGTGTGGCATATACCTCGTTTTCAAAATATTTGTAGATTATTAATAAGTAGAAAGACTCTTGCTGTGACTAAAACCATCGATCCCAGAATCAAAAAAACAAAACGCTCAATTCATGATGCATTTTCCTCTTTGCTGGCAGAGAAGGATCTTGATGAAATAACAATTAAGGAACTTGCAGAAACTGCTGAGATTAATCGCAAGACATTTTATAACCACTACAGCGGTATTCACCAGCTAGTGGACGAGATCGAGAACGAATTGATCGAAAGATTCAGTGAAGCTCTGAATAGGAGCGATTTGAGCAGTGACTTAAATAATCCGCTCGCCTTATATGATCAGCTGGCTCGAATTTTCTCAGATGAAGTCAACTTGCGCGCTCATTTCAAAAAATTCGGCTTCAATACTTCCCTTGTGCAAAAAATAGTGGACGCACTGAAGATAAGTCTCATGTCGGTCTTCAGCCGCAAGCTGGAACTGGATAAATCAATTTTGAAAATTGCAATAGAATATTGGACTGCCGGTTTCGTGGCTGTTTTTGAGCTCTGGTACAAGGACGGTTCCAGAGAATCAGTGGACAAAATAAACCGCACTGTGAGCATTCTCTCCAGTTCAGGTTTACATGGTCTCCTGGAAGCGCACGGCTGATACAGGTTTATTTGTTGGCGGTTTTTTCTTTGAAAAAATTCAAAATTTTGCTCTGTGAAGCGGTTTTTGACCGGCTCATTTGATGCATTTCAATTTGGTTCTGATAAATATCCAATATTTGCTCCGCAAACAGTTCAACTGAGAAGCGCTTACTGGTGGCGATGGCAGCTTCTGACATTTGCTTGCGCCGTTCAGGTTCTGCCATTAAAATTCGGACTCCCTGCTGAAATTCTTCAGCGCTTGTAAAAGAAAAGCCATTAACATTTTCGTTGAAAACTCCTGCAAGGCTGTCGTCATTAACAACCAGCAAGGGAAGCCCTGTGGCCATTGCTTCAATATAGGTCAGACCTTGAGTTTCGCTGCGCGAGGCACTGGCAAATGCATCGCCCATGGCGTAATAGCGCGGTACTTCCGCCGGGGGAACGGGACCGATAAATTTCACGTTCTTCTCCAGTCCTGCTTCAGAGACCTGCTTACAGTATTCCTGCAACTGGGGACCGGAACCTGCCAGGACGAAGTAGAAATTTTCATTCTCTGCGACCAGGCGCGGCAAATATTCCAGAATTTCATCGATACCTTTTTCATGAGAAATACGACCAACATAGATCAGGACGAAGGCAGCTTGCGGGATACCAAGCTCTTCTCGCAGCAGGAGCCTCGAATCAGGGTCGGCTGCCAAAGCTGAAAAACGATCCAGCTCGATACCTGTAGGAAGAATTTGCAGCGGTGTAGTGACGCCATAAGACAGAAGCACCTTTTCAGTTTTATGAGTCGGCACAATTATATGGTCAACACTATTGCAGAAATTGGTTGAAAACCGACGAATGAAGTTGCGCGCGGCCTTACTGGCGAGGCCCTCACCTAATTGACCCAGCAACCAGTCTTCATAAAGGGTGTGAAATGTATGGATATGGGGTATATTCAGGTCTTTGCTGATCCTTCTGGCCAGATCGCCCATAGCAAATTCCGTCTGACTATGCACAAGGTCGAGATCAAGATTTTTGATCCGTCTGTAGGTTAAGGGGGGACAGAGTAAAGCAAGGCGTTTAGCACTGACAAAGGGCATACTCGGTACACGTATCACATTCGCTTCAGCTTCCTCTTTCGGGTCAGATGGTGTAATAACATAGACCTTGTGCCCGCGCGCTGTCAGATGTTTCTTGATTAAATGCGAAGCTGTTGAAACTCCACCTATCTGGGGCAGGTAAGCATCACTGAAAATTCCTATTTTCACTAAATACCTCTCTCCTTTCCGTGCAGTTTTTTTATTTAAAACACTGTGTTTAACGTTTCAATTCTAGGTTTACTCTGGCTAGAATATGTGAAGATGAGGTTACAATAAAGCAAAGAATTAATTTTCCCAATCAGTCGATGTCATATCTTAACATGCTGTGATGGCTAGAAAATTATCCGAGCTGTTTGCGCGCGAAGTCAATTGCTTTTTTAACATCATCCTCGTTCGGTCTTTTCCGGGAAAAGAAGAGAAATCCACCGCGACAATTAAATTCATCTTTCGCAACTACAATACCCTTTTGGGTCAACAGATCACGTACCATGTCCTGTCGTCCTTCAGGATTCATACATGAAGTCAGCAAGACCACCTTCCCGATCTTGGCGGGATCCAGCTTTTTCACAGCCTCCAGCATCTTCGGGTCGCTCTTGGCACCATAAAGTCCACCCACGATAAAGAGCAGATCTACATTTTCATCTCCAAGGGTCTTGTCTTTGGCAAAATCTACCAGCGGCAAATCAAGCTCTTCGGCAATTGCTGTGGCAATTTTCCGCGAATGACCGGTTTTGCTAAGGTAAGCAACTAATGTATTCATATAAAACCTCATCTTTCTTGCCAGATGGCCTAATTCTAACACTTCTCTTCATAAGTGAGCGTGATTATTATTATCACAAGATTGTATCTGAAATACGCGTCTCTGGATTGAACCGGTTTACAGACACTTTGCATTCTTTTAGTATGCTGATAAGCAGAAGAACAAAAACAGAATCTGCGTTTTTTAGGGGAATGTCATGAACAGTAGTAACGATCAAAATAAAACCGCCTCCACGAATACTTTACAGCGCTCCTTAGGTCTGGGAGATGCTATCGCTATCGGTCTGGGAGCTGTTATCGGCGCAGGAATATTTGTGGTTTCAGGGGTGGCGGCCGGCATCGCCGGTCCCGCTATGCTGATATCACTTCTCATAGCCGGTCTGGCAGCGGCATTTAACGGCTTGAGCTCCGCTCAGCTGGCAGCCGGCTTTCCGGCTGCCGGCGGTACGTATGAGTACGCCTATGAACTGCTGAACCCCGTGGCAGGATTTTCTGCCGGCTGGATGTTTCTCGCCAGCAAATTAGCCGCCGGCGGAGTGGTCGCATTGGGCTTTGCTTCTTATTTACGAGGCTTCTTCCCTGCCCTGGACCAGCGCTGGAGCGCGACAGTAATAGTTGTCCTGCTTGTATTGGCCAACATTGCCGGGATCAGGAAAGCCGGTATGCTGAACTGGGTAATAGTCAGCATAACAGTACTATCCCTGCTCTACTTTATTTCAGCAGGCAGCGAGGTATTCGATGCTGAAAATCTAGTACCATTCGCCCCCTTCGGCTTTTTGGGTATTGCCGAAGCTGCTGCAGTGCTCTTTTTCGCTTTTACCGGTTATGCCCGCATTGCCACTCTCGGCGAAGAAGTGAAAGAACCGCGGAAGAACATTCCTCGCGCAATTATCAGTACGCTGATCATTTCCTTTGTTTTATACAGCCTGATAGCAGTGGTCGCTTTGGGAGCGATCGGCGCACCCGCCATGGCAGAAGGCGGCTCACCACTTTTCACGGCAGCACAGGTGATGAACTGGCCGGGTATCGTGACTGTAATCGGTATTGCCGGCATTACTTCCATGATGGGGGTCCTACTGTCACAGATATTAGGCACCAGCCGCATGTTTTTCGCTATGGCCAGACGCAAAGATCTGCCACAAGAACTTGCAAGGGTCAGTGCAGGCAGCAGAGTTCCTGTCCACGGCATTCTTCTGAGCGGCGCCATCATACTGCTGACTGTATGGTTGGGTGAACTCACCTTCATCACACAGACGGCTTCTTTCACGATCCTGCTTTATTACGGTATTGCCAACCTGTCTGCTTTGAGATTGAAAGCAGAGGAACGTTTTCTGCCACGCTGGATTTCCTGGGCCGGCCTGATTCTTTGTATTTTGATGGCCTTTAGCCTGCCCTGGCAGACAATTCTGGCAGGAATAATTGTCCTCTTCGCAGGTCACTTGCTGCGTTTGCTGTTCAGAATATTAAACAAAAACTCAAGTCGCTCCGACTGATTTTTCATATAAAGACAAAAAAAGAGCGGGGATTATTATTAACCCCGCTCTTGCTATCTAATCTTCAATTGTAGCTATTTCTTGAATGTCTCAATCAGTTCAACAAAGGCCGCAATGACCGATTTCAGAAATTTGACTGTACCTTCATTGTTAATTTTGCCATTTTCGTCGAGCAGATCAGCAATGTTGGCTATATAAGCCTCAGGTTGTTTCAGCATCTGAACATCCAGAAACACCATGGATTGGCGGAGGTGATGGTTGGCGCCAAAACCACTCAGGTTTGAGGGTGAATTGCTGACAATAGCTCCTGTCTTCCCTGCCCAGACACTGTCGCCATAGGGACGAGAACCGACATCCAGTGCATTTTTTAAAACTGCCGGCACGGAACGGTTATATTCCGGTGTTACAAACAAGAACGCATCCATGTCGTGCATTTTCCGGCGGAATTTAGTATATTCATCCGGTGCTGTGCCCGTGTCAAGATCCTCATTATAAAAAGGCAAATTTACTATCTCGATGAATTCAGTCTCATATACTTCCGGAAAATACTCAACAAGATTCTCAGCTAATTTCCTGGAATAAGAACCTTTCCTTAAACTACCTACTAATACTCCTACTTTTGTCATTCAAAATTCCCCTTCCGTAAAATTCTATCTATCGGATACAGTCTAACGTCTTACTCATGTTCATGGCATGTCACCTGTTACATGGCACTTAGAGTAAATCTTTGCGTCGGAGCAGATATATCGCCACTATCATCAGAACGACAGTCAGTATCAGTATGAAGGCAAACGAAAGCTCGTGATGCATAAAAGGCAAATTAACATTCATCCCCCAATAACCCGATATGATCGTTGGGATCGTAATGATTATTGTCAATGAAGTGAGCACTTTCATGATTACATTCAGATTATTCTGGATGATGCTGGAAAAGGTTGCGTCGAGCTGCGCCAGCATTCTTCGTGTTTGTGCCGACATACAGCTGGCCTGATGATTTTCAACCATAACGTCGTGCAGCCAGGCCTTTTCCTGCTCTCCGTGTGTCAGGTATGGCAGCTGAGACATTTTTTTCAAAATTAAATTATTTTCTTCTATAGCGGTATTCAAGTAAATAATGCTCTTGTCGAGTGCCGCCAACTTTAAGAGATGCTCAGTCTTGGTAGACTTTTGCAGTTTACTCTGCAGCTGATCCATCTGCGTTCTGACCTCTTTGCTCGCCAGAACAAAGGAACTGGCAATGCGCCAGGCAACTTCAATGATAATGCCATGAATATCCTCGAGATCACTTACCCTTTCAAAACGATTGTTTGCAAGGTCGTCCATAAACAATGGATTGACTGCCGAGCAGGTGATTACAAGCTTCGGCAGGAGAATAATTGACAATGCTCTTGTGTGAAAATTACCGGGATCTGATTTGGCCGCTGCGGAAAGCGGATAAAGGAACAATATTAATACCGGCTGCTCGACGTTTTCCTGTTCCAGATGTTCCGCACGCGATACTTCATCCGGGTCCAAAGTCGAGTATAAGTAATCCGGAGGCAAGTCATAGCTTTCTATAATCTCAAGCATCTCCGCTTCCGAAGCGCTCTCAAGATGAATCCAGTCGGCTAAGTCTGCTGTTGAAACGGTATCCAGCTGACCGGCGTCGTTGATCCTGTAGTAATGAATCATAACTTGCCTCCTTCACGCGTCATAGTGACACTGAAACAGGCTCCCGCAGGAGCCTGTTGGCTGATAATCTATTCAACAGTTATAACTTCTGTCGGGCAACTATCTGCTGCTTCCATCGCTTCATCCTCAACATCTTCCGGCACTTCGTCCACATAAACCTCTGCCAGACCGTCATCGGCCATGCGGAATACTTCGGGACAAATGTCAGCGCATAGATTACAGCCTATGCAGCCATCTCTATCAATGTAGGCTTTCATATAGATTTATCCTTTCATTTGAAATGAATTACTTTTCAGTCTGATTTTTTCGTTCAAAAGATCGTCGCTGCAGTTCACGCAGCTCTTCTGAAAGCTCCGGTACCGGCCCGTCTACCTGAGTGTCTCGTATCACTTCCCCTATGGCTAAACTGCGCACTCGTCCCGGCTTAGCTCCCAACTCCTGCATCCACTCCTGCAACTGCTCTGAAGAACTGGCGTAGACTATGCGCCCCAGTCCCACCCAGCCATGGGCCGCTGAGCACATGGGGCAATGTTCGCCTGAAGTATAGACGGTAGCTTTAGTTCTTTCTTCCTCCGTCATATTGTTCGCTGCCCAACGGGCGAGAGTGAACTCCGGATGTTGCGTATGGTCGCCGCCTGCAACATGGTTATGGTCTTCATGCAAAACTTCTCCCTCTGCTGAAACCAAAACAGAGCCAAAAGGTTCGTCGCCCTTTTCCAAGGCGATTTCAGCCAGCTCTACACAGCGTCTCAAGTGTCTTAAATCAGTCTCGTTAATCACATTTACCCTCCCGGAGGTGACAATAAATAATACTGTCTGTTTATATCAAACTATCTAAATCGTAGAATATAATTTTCTAAAAGTCATCTATTTGCTATTTATGTATTAATTGTCACAATAAAATAAGAGGACATCTTACGACGCCCCCTTATACAGATTATTTGTTTGAATAAATCAGCTTCCTAGCTTCTTGGCACCACGTTGGTCCAGCCGAACCTGTCTTCGACCGTGCCGAATTGAATGCCGATCAGAAGATCATAAAAGCGCTGTGCGACAGGACCTATTTCGTTATTATTCAAAACGATACTCTTATCCTGATAGCTGTACTCGCCAACAGGTGAAATGACTGCAGCTGTTCCGGTTCCGAATGACTCCGAGAGTCGGCCGGCAGCGTGAGCTTCGAAGATTTCATCTACAGAAATTGAACGCTCTTCAAGCTCGTAACCGAGATCAGCAGCAAGCTGCAGCACTGAAGCTCTGGTTATTCCGGGAAGTATCGTATCACCCAGTTCAGGAGTGACAATTACTCCATCAATAACAAACATGATGTTCATTGCTCCGACTTCCTGTACATACTTCTTGTATACACCGTCCAGCCATAGAACCTGTTCGAATCCTGCATCCTGCGCTTCCTTCGTCGCTTTAAAGCTGGCAGCGTAGTTTCCGCCGGCTTTCGCCCGTCCCATGCCACCTTTTACCGAGCGTGCATAAAACGGTTCAATGCGAATCCGTATCGGTTTCATACCATTCGGATAGTAGCTGCCTGACGGCGAACAGATAACAAAGTAGATAAAGTTATGAGCGCTGTGAGCTCCCAGGGCCGGCGTGGATGAAATCATCGTGGGACGAAGATAAAGTGAAGTTCCTTCCGAATGCGGAACCCAGTCACGATCGAGATTGATCAATTTCAGTATTGCTTCATACTGAAATTCCGGATCAAGCGCCGGCATGCTGGAACGAATAGCACTGTTCACCATTCGTTCGCAGTTATCCATCAGGCGGAAAACCTGAATTTCTCCATCTTCGCGGCGATATGCTTTCGCTCCCTCAAATATCTCCTGCCCGTAATGAAATACGGAAGAAGCAGGATGTAATGAAAAATTCTCCAGGGGCTGAATACGGGCATCGTGCCAGCCTTCTCCCTCGTCGTACTCAACTACAAACATATGGTCTGTGAATATTTTCCCAAAACCCAGCTTGGACTCATCCTGCGGCTTTTTCTTTAATTCTTTTGATTTATTAATCCTGATATCCATACTATCCCCTCTCTTCCAAAGTATAGTATTTAACTAACACTGTCGGCTCCTCTTTGAATGGCATCAACATTAAGCTGAACAAGTTTGGCTTTTTTACCGGTGAAAATTTCCGACATCATCTTCTGCACAGCTTTAAGATCCATCAGCTGAGTCGCTCCGACCACTGCGCCCAACATAACCATATTGGCAACCCGGTCATTGCCGAGCTCCGCTGCAATTTTGCCACTGTCGACATAGTGAACCGTCACATCGTCGCGTTCGACCTTTTCATCAACTACAGAAGAGTTGACGAAAATGTGACCACCAGGACGAACATTGGCGCTGAACTTGGCCAGAGAAGGCTGATTCATAGCAACCAGAATTGTCGGTTCGGACACTGTGGGAGAGATGATTTCGCTGTCAGCTACAACCACACTGCAATTGGCAGTACCACCACGCATTTCAGGACCGTACGAGGGTAGCCAGCTCACATTAAGACCTTCACGCATGCCGGTCTCAGCCAGGGTCTGCCCCATGGCCATGACCCCCTGTCCGCCAAAACCCGAAAAGATAATTTCGTTATAAGCCATTTACTTATCCTCCGCTGTTATGTCACGGTAAACACCCAATGGAAACACCGGAATCATATTATCCTGAAGCCAGTTCAGGGCATCATTAGGTGTCAAACCCCAGTTGGTCGGACAGGTGGAGAGAACTTCGATCAAGGTAAAGCCTGCTCCTTCCTGCTGCAACTGAAAAGCCTTTTTGATTGCTTTCTTCGCTCTGATGATACCGGCCATGTTGTGCACGGAAACGCGCTCAATATAGGCTGCGCCCTCAATCGTGGCTAACATCTCGGATACTTTTATCGGTGAACCGTAGTGTTCCTTCGAACGCCCCAGCGGCGCTGTCGTGACTTTTTGTCCGATCAGGGTTGTAGGAGCCATTTGTCCACCGGTCATACCGTAATTAGTATTGTTAACGAAAATCGTGGTGATTTTTTCGCCGCGCATGGCTGCGTGAACAATTTCCGCTGTACCGATGGCGGCCAGATCACCATCACCCTGATAGGTGAAAACCGTCTTGTCCGGCAAGGCGCGCTTAATGCCTGTAGCAACAGCCGGCGCGCGGCCATGCGCTGCTTCGTGCATATCGCAGGTGAAGTAATCGTAAGCAAAAACTGCGCAACCTACCGGAGCTACGCCGATTGTATCCCCGATAAGATCCAGCTCTACTAAAACCTCAGCGATTAATTTATGAATAATTCCGTGTGTACAGCCCGGACAATAGTGAAATTCCACATCTTCCAGACCCGCGGATTTTTGATAAACTACATCCATTTCCATATCTTTACTTCCTCCCCAGCGCTTCTTTGGCAGCAACTGCTATTTCGCGCGGTGTGGGAATCATGCCGCCGGCTTTTCCAATAAAGGAAATCGGTTTGCTGCCCTGATTGGCGATTTTGACATCATCAAGCATCTGACCCGTATTCAATTCAACTGTGACCACCGCTTTCACACTCTCCTGATTGATAGCATCGTACAGCGCGTCGTAAGGATAGGGCCAGAGAGAAATCGGACGGAAGACTGCCGTTTTGATGCCATCTTCCTCCTCCAATATCTTGCCGGCTGCGCGAGCCAGGCGGGAAGGTGTGCCGAAGGCGGCAAAGAGAATTTCCGGCTCCTCATCGCCGATCAATTCGAAGCGTGTTTCGTTCGCTGCTACGGTGCGGTATTTTTGGTCCAGCTTTTCGTTGTGCCTGGCACAAGCCTCCGGTTCCATGAAGAGGGAGTTTATGATGTTGTGCCTGCGCTCACCTTTGGTACCGGTTGTCGCCCAGGGCTTAGCGATCGGCTCGGGTGTAGGCTCATCCGGCCATTCCACCGGCTCCATCATCTGACCGATCATGCCGTCAGCCAGAATCATCGCCGGCATGCGGTATTTATCTGCCAGATCAAAGGCCAGCCGCATCAGGTCTGTTGCTTCCTGCACATTGGCCGGGGCAAGTACTATAACCCGGTAATCTCCGTTGCCGCCGCCTCTTGTCGCTTGAAAGTAATCACCTTGCGCCGGCTGGATTGTGCCCAGACCGGGACCGCCGCGCATCACATTTAAGATCACGCAGGGCAATTCAGAGCCCGCTATATAAGAAATACCTTCCTGCTTCAGGCTGATGCCGGGCGAGGACGATGAGGTCATTGTTCTCACTCCTGAGCCGGCAGCGCCGTAAACCATGTTGATGGCGGCTATTTCCGATTCAGCCTGCAAAAAGACCCCGCCGTGTTCCGGCAGATGCAAGGAAAAATATTCCGGTATTTCACTTTGAGGTGTAATGGGATAGCCGAAATAACACTTTAAACCGGCACGGATGGCAGCTTCCGCCATCGCCTCATTACCCTTCCATAATTCTTTTGCCATAGCTATACTCCTATTTCTCTGCTTTCTTTACTCGTTTTTCTCTCCAAACGGTAATGATGGAATCAGGACAGATTCTCCCGCAATTTGCGCAGCCAATGCACTTTTCCATCTCTGAGACTGTCGCCGGATGATAACCTTTGCTGTTCGTCACTGATTCATCGATAAAAATAATGTCTACCGGACATACAGGTATACAGAGCTCACAGCCCTTGCACCAATCCGAACGGAACTCAACTTTTCCTTTCATTAAACCAATCCCTCCTATGGTGATAAGTCACCTATTGAACTATTCAATATCTATCATAATTTATGAAAAAATAATCAGGGAACTTAGATTTCCCAGGGCTTCTTCAGCTGTAGCTCTATTACAAAGGCAGGAGCTTTAAGTTCGGCCAGGTAATCAGGCTCTGCCTGAATTTTTTCAAATATGTCCTCTGTCATAACGTTGCACAGCAAGGGCAGTCCGACTTTGTCCGCAATTTCCAGTGCCAGATCCTGACCTCTCAGAACTTCCTCAACAGTAGTTTCATGTATAAGGTGCGTATTATTAATTAGAGCAGTAAATTTCTGCTTTGAAGAAAACTCAATATTTTCAAAATAGCGCAATCCTTTTTCCACCGTGGCCGTTTCAGGTCGATTAGCATTGAAAACAAAGAAAAAATCGAAATCAGCATTATTCAGCTGTCGCTCATACATACCCAGAAGACGAACGCCGTCAGGATCGCCACCCAGATCAACAATCTCCCTGGTCTCATTCTTTATGAAAATGCCGGCAACGTCCCCGGGGATGGCAGGAATGTCGGCGTACCCGCCCATGGAACTAACCAGAAGATCAACACCTGCAGCGTCCAACTGATTTTTTGCTTCGAAAGAGCGAAAGTAAGGATTTACTATATCCAGATCTACCAGACGCGTCGCATGTCCGGACTGTGCGCTTTGTAAGGCCAGATTAACTGCGAATTCTGTTTTGCCACTGCCGAAATGGCCCGCAATCAAGGTGATTTTCTTTAAGTTTAAGGGGAAAGTCCCCTTTTTATCTCTCACGTTTTTCCTTTCCTTAAGCTTCTTTGCTTCTCACTTAAGTGCTGAATATTCTTTGGCTTCTTTTGCGCCAGAAAGGACTTCTTCAGCAGCCAGAGCCAGAGCGCCCATCTCATCTTCACCTGGATAGATATACACAGGAGCCAGATATTTGACCCGCTCAGAAATCTCTTGGGTCAAAGCTTTCATGAAGGCCAGACCGCCAGTGAGCAGAATTGCATCGACCTGTCCGTACAAGACAGCGCCGAGGGCACTGATTTCTTTGGATGTCTGGTAAGCCATAGCTCTGATGATTAATTTAGCTTTTTCATCGCCTGCCGCAATGCGCTTCTCAATCTCACTACCATCTTTAGTTCCCAGGTAGGCGTACAAGCCACCCTGACCGATGAAAAGGCGCTGCGCTTCCTCTCTTGTATATTTATCACTGTAACAAAAATCCAGCACGCTGCGAAGAGGTAGACCGCCCGTTCGTTCTGCGGAGAACGGTCCGTCACCATCGAGAGCATTGTTCACATCAATGATCCTGCCTCTATGGTGAGCGCCGAAGGAAGATCCGCCGCCCATATGCGCGACAATAAGATTCAGCTCCTCATAATTCCTGTCTTGTTCACGGGCGAAGCGTTTGGCTACAGCTCTCTGGTTTAAAGCATGGGATATAGCGATGCGCTCAAATTCCGGCCAGCCGGTGAATTTTGCCTCGGGGATCATCTCATCTACTACCACCGGATCTGCGATGAATACAGGTATGGATAAGCCTTCAGCCAGCTTTGACGCCATGATAGCGCCGAGATTACTGGCATGTTCGCCGTAACGGCATTGGGTCATGTCAGAAATCATCTCCTGATTGACGTTATAGGTGCCGCCCTCCAGCGGATGCAGCAGACCGCCGCGCCCGATAATAGCATCCAGATCCGACAGAGCAATATTCGCCTCTGTCAATGTCTCCCGGACCAGGCGGAGGCGAAAGTCAAGCTGAGCGATTACTTGCGGCTGCTTGCTGCTTTCTGCTTCATGACGGATGCTGCGGGTAAAAACAGCTTTATCGCCTTCATAAACGGCTATTTTGGTCGAAGTGGAGCCTGGATTTAGAGCCAGAATTTTACTCATTGCTGCTGCTCCTTCTGTTTCTTGACCAGATATAGAGACAAAACAATAGAACGGAATTTACTTTCTTCGCTATCGGCTCTGGAACTGATGATAACCGGTGCCCTGGCACCGATTATTGATCCTGCAACGGGCAAATTTTGCAGAAAAGCCATTGATTTATAAAGGACATTGCCAACTTCAATGCAGGGTACCAGCAGTATATCCGCTTGTCCCGCCACAGGGTCATCGATGCCTTTAATGGCTGCCGCCTCCGGAAAGAGTGCGTTATCAAGGGCTAAAGGTCCGCCCACCCGACAATCTCTAATCTCTCCTGAGAGATTACGCCTGACGAGCTCAGCAGCATCAACAGTGGCCTGCATGGCGGGATTAATATTCTCCACAGCGCAAAGACAAGCTACCCTGGGCTTGTCACAAGCCAAAAGACGCATGGCTTCCACTGCGTTTTCGATAATGCCCTGCTTAGTATCAACATCCGGCGCTATATTCAACGCGCCATCAGTAATGAGCAGAGGACGTCCCAAGTCAGGAACATCAAAAACTGCAATGTGAGAGAGAAGCTTACTGCTGCGGATACCCGTTTGCTTGTTCAAAACCGCTTTCAAAATGATTGAGGTCTTTACCAGGCCCTTCATGATGGCGTCGGCTTCGCCCGTGCGCACCATCTGCACACCCAATTGACAGGCTGCCACAGGGTCAGCCTGATTCAACACCTTGACGCCTGTTAAATCAATTCCGTTTTGCTGAGCCAGATCGCGAATTTTATCTTCCTGACCAATCAATATTGCTTCTGCCAGACCCTCATCACGAGCCTGCATAACGGATTGCAGCGCATCTGCTTCTTCTGCACAAATCAGAGCGACACGGCTATTTCCCTCTTGTCTCAGCTCGCTCCTCATTTTCGCAAAATCTATTGTCATTCATTCCCCTAATATCAAATATTTAAGCTATATGGATTTTCTAAAATATGCATTTTTGAACTAGATAAAGTATAGCGCAGGCATATTTACACGTCAATGTGCACAACGGCTGGCATATTTGAACCAGCAGTCTTGTCAATTTATGACAAGGACTGTATATTTATTCGCAACATACCGATTAATTACACAAAAATTAAAGAGGGCATCTCTGCTCGGAAACGCCCTCATTGATGTATCTGCATATTTTTATCTGAAATCGTTGTAGTTACTTCCCGTGTTGATGACCGGTTGCGCTTCTCTGCTGCCGCTGAGAATGACTAGCATATTGGATACCAGAGCTGCTTTGCGCTCCTCATCCAGCTTGACAATTTCTTCTTCCTCCAACCGATCCATAGCCATCTTTACCATGCCGACAGCTCCCTCAACGATAAGTTTACGCGCGTCGACCACTGCTTGAGCCTGTTGCCGCTGCAACATGGCAGCGGCGATTTCGGGAGCATACGCCAGATAAGTAATACGAGCTTCCAGAATCTCCAGGCCTGCGAACTCGACTTTTTTCTGCAGCTCGCTTTTGATGCGATCCGCTACTAGGAGACTGGAGCCACGCAAGCTACCCTCGTCCGGTTCACCGTCACCGGTGGTATCCACATCCTCCGCCACATCATAGGGATAAATTCTGACTACATTCCGCACGGCGCTATCACATTGCAGCGACAGATATTCCATGTAGTTATCGACTTCAAAAACCGCTTGGGCAGTGTCAACAACTCGCCACATAACAGCGATACCGATTTCTACCGGGTTGCCCAGAGCATCGTTCACTTTCTGCTTTGAATTGTTCAAAGTCATGATCTTAAGAGAGATCTTCTTTTTCGGCATTTCGACAGTGCCGCCTTCAGTTGACACTGTTACTTTTGACGCCTGCCGGTTAACATCAGCGCTTTGCCCCAGCTTGGTTTTTCCGGTGGGATTGACTGCAGAGGAGAAAGGATGCACGAAATAGAATCCCGCTTCGCGAATCGTGCCGGTGTATTTTCCGAACAGAGTGAATACATAGGCCTCTTTCGGGCCCAGTATTTTTAACCCGAGAAATGGTATGAAGCCTACGATCAGCCATACTATTCCCACTGCCATCAAGATGCCGCCAACTACGTTATTGCCGGCTTCCAGCAATACTCCTCCGCCGATTGCCGCTCCCAGAGCCAGCAGATATAAAATAATAGTTATAATCAGAACAGGTAATCCCGGTCTGGCTTTCAATACTTTCTCTTGCATATTTCCTCCTGTTTACGATAAATCTTGCACATGAATCCGTATGCTAATTATACACGGCAAATTAGTGTCTGTCCTTTA
>JAQWBU010000061.1 GCA_028706195.1 Eubacteriales bacterium | reverse complement strand
TTCTTGTTATTATAATATTTCTTACTTTCGCTCTGATGCTGCTGCGAACTGCAGACCTGCAACTGTTCGGCCAGTCAACTCATACAGCGCTTGAGTCGAGAGGCAGCAACAGCGAACTGAGTTTGTCCGCCCCGCGCGGAGATATTGTCGATCGAAACGGCGTGCCTTTGGCCGTGACTGAAAGCATCAACACAATCTCCATTATCAATGTCGGACTGGACAATTCGGCCCTTAACCGCATGCTGCTTGATCTTGCAAACTTATTTGACGAAAACAATATCGAGTCGGAGAGCAATTTTTCGAAATATTTCGATATTTCTCAGGCTGATCGCAAAGCTCATGAAGAGGGAGCCCGCAGCGTTGAAAATTTTGTCTTCAGGCGCCCTTGGGAAGAAATTGAAGTTTTCCAGACTAATGAGGATACTTTCAATCTCTATACTGTGGAAGAAGCTTCCAATCCGCGTGAACGTCAGAACCTGGTAAAGCAGACACCATGGGAGTTTTTTGAGTTTTTACTCTATGATTTCTTCTCGATTGAGCCGGTCGAGGAAGAAGGCAACAGGCTTTATTCGGATTTTGAAGCTTTCCGGATCATGGAATTACGCTTCCTGATTTTGCAAAACAATTGGAACTTTCAGATCAGGGAACCGATTCTCCTGGCAGATAATGTGCCTGACACACTGACCAGCCTGCTTAATGAGCAAAACTACCGTTTCCCCGGCATTACAGTCGGGCAGCGTTTTCTACGGCGCTATACGAGTGACAGTGACATTGTATCGCACGCCCTTGGCTATGTCGGGCAGATTTCCTCGGAAGAGTATGCTGCCCTCCGTGATGAAGGCTATAGCGTCAATGATGTAGTAGGTAAAACCGGGATTGAGCAGGCAGCTGAACGCTATTTACGCGGCATACCGGGAGCGTATACGATTGAAACCTGGCAGGGTCCCGGAGCAGGGTACCCTGTGTCTTATCCCGGATCCATGGGTAAAGCTCCGCAAGCAGGCAATGAAGTAAGACTTACGCTGGATACCAATCTTCAACGGGTAGCCCGGGATAATCTGGAGAGAAAACTGAGAGAGCTGCGTGGTTTTGAGCGTGGCAGCAGAGTGATGTCTGCGCCGGCAGGCAGCGTAATTGCCATGGATGCGAAAACAGGAGCTGTGTTGGTAAACGCAAATTACCCGGATTATCGCGTATCCGATTTTGTGGATCAATACACTGATCCTCTGGCTGCCGCACGTGTGCAGCAACTATTAACGGACACGAAGAATTTACCTCTCCTGAACCGTGGAATATCACGGCCATATGCACCTGGATCTACTTTTAAACCTGTAACAGCTATGGCTGCTTTCGAAAATGGCACCATCACTGCCGCTGATACAATTTATAGATGTAACGGTCACGAGGAAATCGGCGGCCTAACCTGGTACTGTTTACAAGAACCCTATCAGGGACATGGTGAACTGAATCTCCAGTACGGTCTGATGACGTCCTGTAACCTTTATTTTTATTTATTAGGTGTGGATGTGGGCATAGATGCTATCAGCGATACAGCAAAACGCTTAGGGCTGGGCGAAAGCACTGAACTGGATATAGCAAATGAAAACTTAGGTGTGAGGCCAAGTCGTGCTGTAAAGCAGGCACTCAATACTGATCCCGGTGATCAGCTCTGGTTCGTTGCAGATACAGCCCAGACTTCGATCGGTCAGTTTTACAACTCATATACGATGCTGCAGATGGCACGAGCCATCGGTGGAATTGCCACAAACCATTTAGTAACACCGCATTTCATCAAGGAGGTAGTGGCGGAAGACGGGACCATGCTGGTTCCGGAGCAGATTGAACGCATTCCTTTACACCTGGATGAGGCAGGACGCAGTATCATTAATCAGGGTATGACAGGTCTTACGACAATGGAGCAGGGAAGAACAGCGGACTTGTTCCGGGATTTTCCGTATAAAGTTGCAGCCAAGACAGGCACAGCGGAAGTAGTAGGTTCTGATGGAGATATTTATACGAATGCGGTCTTTGTCTGCTACGCTCCGGCTGACGATCCCGAGATTGTTGTAGCCAGTATTTTGGAAGATGCATCATATGGTGATCAAAGTGCCGATATCGCATATCGCATACTTTGTGAATACTTTGGACACACTCCGACACATGACTACATGGGCCTTTATGATGATGAATCCGCACGACTAACTGAAGGATATTCTAACTTTTAGTTGAATAAATATCATATATGTGAGATAAGTATATGATAAGTGCACAAATTTTGATATTATTTTACTTATTGAGAGCTTAGCAATCTTCGTTTATAATGACTCGAGGATTTGCGTAATAAATTTGAGGAGGAAAAGTGCGTCTGCATTGTGAAAGAGACGCAGCTTTGGATAAAATTATGAATATTGTTTTAATGGCTGATATTTCACGAACTGAATTGCTGGTGAATTTCTGTATTGCCTATCAACAGATTTTGAGTCAGCACGATATAATTTCACCGCTAAATACGGCTCATTTAATCAGGAGCGCGACAACGCTGAAAGTTGTGGCTTACCCCACAGAAGAAACCAGCACCAAGAGCCAACTTGCCGCCAGCGCCCGTTATAATGAAATTGACGCCTTGATTTATTTGCGCGATCCCGAGAGCCCCATGACTGAACCGGTCATTGATTTATTCCGTGCCTGTGATACTAACAGCATTCCTTTCGCCACCAACTCAGCCACAGCTGAAATTCTGGTTCTGGCAATTAGTCGGGGAGACCTTGACTGGCGCGAGCTGGTTCGCTGAGAGGCTGTTATTAGATGTCTAGATTCCAAATTCTTCCTGAACTTAGGCGCGTTCCTGAAGCGTTCCGTCATGCCAATGCATATTTATTAAAAACTGAAAATGGCAGCGTTCTCTTTGATCCGGCTGTCCCTCCGGAGAAGGTGTCTGATGCAGACGATGTCTCTTTGATCATCGCCACACATGGCCATTATGATCATGTCGCTTCCGTCAACGAATGGAAAGAGAGGACATCTGCTCCTTTCTGGGTAGCTGAACAGGAGAGGGAAGTCCTGTCGGATCCAAGAGCTAATGCATCCCTCATGTTTGGTCAGCCCACGATCTATCCTCAGGCGGACCGTTATCTTCAGGACGGGGAGCTGATTGAACTTGATTCCGAACTGAAGCTTAAAACCTTCAACACTCCGGGGCATACACATGGCTCAATGTGTTTTCTGATCCTGCGGCAACGTGCAGATGAAGAAGAAGCTCTGGCCCTGATTACAGGCGATACCCTTTTTGATGACTCCTTCGGTCGCACAGACCTTGCTAGCGGCGATTCTGCTCAATTGTATGAGTCGCTGCAGTTTTTACGCGGAGTACTGGAGAAACTGCCTCCGGCTATGCCGGTTTGCCCTGGACATGGTGCGACAGTCAGCGCTGGTGAACTGCTCCAATCACCCGTCTGGATTTTTGCTGAAACATTAAAATAAATTAAACTGACAAACTGCTTTCTAACGACGCCCTGTGACTTAAAATCTCAGGGCTTTTTGCATGCTTAAGAGTAAGAATCTTCATTAGAAGGGAGGTCAATCACGATGGCTTTTACTTTGGAATCGGCTGTAGCTGCTTCAACCGCATTCTATATTCTTGTGTATTCTCTGGGTTTGTCGCTGCCTCTGGCAAAAGACGTAAGCAAGAGTGCAGCATTAGTTGCTAAATGTAATGCAGTAGCACAGGCGGAGGAAAAACTTTACAGTCAAGGCGTATTCGAATACGGCGGAGAGAAATTATTGTTGCTTGAAGGCTCACCACAGAAGATGGTCGAGCTACTTTCTCTGACACACGATCTGTCGCTTTACTTCCGAACTGATGAATGAAGACGTTATGAAGAGTCCGGCAATGCACAAGCATGGGGATAGATTCAGGCAAGGCGCCAGCCTGTCGCTGGTATGTTGCCTGATGTTACCGGCCATTATGCTCCTGATGATGTCCCTTTTGATCGGCAGCAACAGGGCCCGCCAAGATTTAGATGCAACTCGTGCTGCCAGTCAAAGCGTCGATGCTGCCTTGGCAGCTTTTGACCGCGGTTTATATCGCGATTTCGGTCTTTTTGCTGTAACTGAAGCCGAAATTGCCCGGATTTCCTCGGACTTTTTGCTGCCGGATTCATATGAGCAAAACATCTCAGTGCAGGAAAGTATTTTTGATAATGCTTTACTTATGGACGCTATCGCCCGACATATGAGTGTGCGCGCTGCGGCGGGTTTGATCGACGAAGGGATCGACCGCGTCAGGTCGATCAGGGGAGTCGTGCCGGATAAGATAACAAATTCGTTGACACTGCTGAAGGGCAAAAACCCTGCGGAAGCGGATCCCAACATTGAAAAAGATGAGTCAAATGAAGAGTGGTATTCAGAGTATTCAGACTATGTAGACAAAGAATACCGGAATAATTATCACGACTCGTTGCTGGGGCTTTCACCGGTTTACATTCCGGATTCCAAGGGCGGCGGCACGGTAGAAGATTTTGATCCCTATAAAGTGTCAAGCCTGGAAAAACTGGCGCAGGGTCTGGACACGATGATGTTCACACTTCCTGAAGGTTTTACTGACCAATTTCTTTTGACAGAGTACAGTCTGTCATATTTCGGAACACAGGTCACTATGCTCAGTCAAAACGGTGTAACAAGGCAGTACCGTACTCCTGATGGACGATTACTCAGTAAATTTTCCGAATCCAGACAATATGAACAGGAAATGATTGCCACCGGCGCCACGGGGGATAAGGCTGCCAGAAATGTCAGATTCTTCATCAGCGGCTGCCGGATTGTAATACATCTGGCTGCAAATCTCTTGTCTTCAACTGTGCGCGCAAGGTTTGACGCTATAGCGGCAGGAATTTCAGCCGGAGTAGCTGCGATAAGTCTGGGTACTGTTGTAATTCCACCGGAAGCGATATCTGCGGTACTGATAATTTCGGATTCAATAGCTGGCGGAATTAAGGATAAGAATAAACTGCTGGAGGGTGAGGAAGTAAAGCTTTGGCCAACAGCAGGGACGAATGCTTTCAAAGTGAATTACAGGGATCACCTGCGCCTCCTGATTCTTGTGCAGCCACGTGAACAGCTGTTGCAGCGGATTTCTGCAGCTATCAGGCAAAATTATGGAGACGAGTACTTCACAAAAGTATCCTGCGAGGTGTCTCGCGAGGCAACAGGCGGACAGTTTCCTCGGCCGGCCTTTTCAGTGAAGATCGAGCACAGCTATTTTTCGCGCAAAAATGAAGAATTTGAATAGGTTCAGAATCTTGAGGATAAAATGAAAACTGACAGGAAAGAAAGTAAACAAAATCTGCGTGTCTCTGCTTCGATGGCGTTGGAAATGGCAGTTGTTCTACCTCTGATTCTGATATTAATATTTGTATTTTACGGCCATGTCCGGGAAATCGAACAGTCCATGTCCTGCAGACACGCTTTAGATCAGGTGGCCACAGAAATTGAACTTCTCTACCCTTTGTCAGATCTGGTTTCTGCAGGGCAGGAAATTGAAGATCTTAAGTTGCTTCAGATCATCGATGAGCTTGGTTTAAGAGATTATATTATGAGTTTTGCTACTGATATTGTTGGCAGCTTGCTTGCAGGACCGGCTTTGAACTATCGTTACAATCACTGGCTGCAGAAAATTTGCGCTGCCAGAGAGCAGGAGATGCCAAAAGGGGAGCGTAGATTTTTTGTTGATTATGTTCCTCAGAACAACTTAATCTATCTGGGCATGTCTTATAGCAGAACTTCTTTACTTTCCAGCGGTGAAGAATACATAACTACTTCTATACCTCTCTGGTCCAGAGGAAAATATAAAATTAGTTCGAATACCGGGGATGATGAGGAGTCAGACGACATATGGAGTATGTCAAACTTTCAGCGTGGACTGGAGTTTCGTCGCCTGTATGGAGCGAACCTGCCTGCTACTTATCCTTGCATAGCAATCTGGAATGCAGGTTCGGGTACAGCCGGTTCAATCAAAAGCATGGACCTTACGGCTCCAAGCTGGCAAACTAAGAGCGCAGCAGAAACGAGAGTTTATTCTTTTATTGCCAACTTGGCTTCTTTCGAGGGCGGTGCTGAACCGGGTCCACAGATCGGAGAGATAAAGAAGCGACAACTGATTTTGGTTATTCCACGAAATCATGCCGCCTGGCTGGACAAAGATGTAATGGATCAATGGAGCAATTATGCTAATGTAAGGGGTGTAGAATTGAAAATCAGCTCTTATGGAGAAAGTCACCGCTATCAGCAGGACGGCTGAGAATGATCATAATTTAAGCTGACGATACGACATAGGCCGCAAGCTGCTAATGTTTGTTATAATTGTTACCTGCATTCATATATAAGGAGTACAAATGTCTTATTTGAAAAATTATTCGGCACCTATTCGGAGCGCGAACTTAAGAAAAACAAAAACATAGTCGACCAGGTGTTAAGCCTGGATCAGGAATATCAGGCTCTGAGCGAAACTGAGCTGAAAGCGAAAACCGATCAGTTCAAAACGAGACTTGCTGCCGGCGAAACTTTAGATGATATTTTGCCGGAGGCTTTCGCTACAGTGCGTGAAGCTTCACATCGCGTTCTGGGTATGAAACACTTCCCGGTGCAGATCGAGGGCGGAATCATCCTGCATCAGGGACGAATCGCGGAAATGAAGACTGGTGAAGGAAAAACATTGGTTGCAACTTTACCTGTTTATCTTAACGCTCTGGGTTCTAATGGTGTGCATATCGTTACTGTTAACGACTATCTGGCCAGACGTGACAGCGAATGGATGGGGAAAATCTACCGCTATCTCGGACTCACTGTCGGACTGGTCGTGCACGGCGTCGATAAAGAAGACCGCAAACGCGCTTACGCTGCCGATGTCACTTATGGAACTAACAACGAATTCGGTTTTGATTATCTTCGCGACAATATGGTAATGAGTCTGGACCGCTGTGTGCAGCGTGACCTCAATTTCGCCATCGTCGACGAAGTTGACAGTATCCTCGTGGATGAGGCGCGTACACCCTTGATTATCTCGGGACATGGTTCTGAATCCTCAGACCTGTATAGCCAGGCGGATCGTTTTGCCCGCAGCCTGCGCAAAAAAGTCATAGTGCAGAAAGATACTGTACGTACAGCGGAGGAAATGGAAGCCATTGAAGCTGACGCAGACTATATCGTCGATGAGAAAGCTAAATCTGCTGTCCTGACCAAGCGCGGGATAGAGAAGGCCGAAAAATTCTTCAATATAGAAAACCTGTCGGATCAGGAAAACTACGAAATCAATCACCATTTGAATAATGCGTTAAAAGCGCATGGTAATATGCACCTCGATCAGGATTACGTGGTGAAGGATGGCGAAGTCATCATTGTCGATGACTTCACGGGACGCCTTATGTTCGGGCGCCGGTACAGCAACGGTCTTCATCAGGCTATCGAGGCCAAAGAAAATGTTGAAATAAACGCGGAAAACAAGACTCTGGCGACAATCACTTTCCAGAATTATTTCCGCATGTATAAAAAACTGTCCGGTATGACGGGAACTGCTCTGACGGAAGAAGATGAGTTCCGTCAGATTTATAATCTCGACGTTATTACGATTCCGACCAACCAGCCCATGATCCGCGAGGACAAGGCGGATGCCGTTTTCAAAACGGAAAATGGCAAATATCAGGCTTTATTGAGAGAAGTAGCCCGGGTTCACAGCAGCGGACAGCCTATCTTAGTTGGTACAGTGTCGGTGGAAAAATCGGAGTTTATTTCTAAACTCTTCAAGAAAGCCGGCATTCCGCACAATGTCCTCAACGCCAAGAACCATGAGAGTGAAGCTGAGATTGTAGCGCAGGCCGGACGTCTGAACGCTGTCACCATAGCAACAAATATGGCCGGACGCGGTACGGATATCATGCTGGGTGGCAACCCTGAGTTTATGGCGCGCGAACAAATGCGCAAACTTGGCTTTGAAGAGGAAATGATTGAACAGGCTACAGCCTACAACATTACCGACGACGAGGGAATTTTAGAAGCCAGGAGAAAATTCGCCGAGCTGGAAAATAAATATGAGAAGGAAATCAAAGAAGAAAAGCTTGCCGTAATTGCAGCAGGCGGCCTCTACATTCTCGGAACTGAGAGACATGAGTCACGCCGTATCGACAATCAGCTGCGCGGCCGAGCCGGCCGGCAGGGTGACCCCGGTGTCAGCAGCTTTTATCTTTCATTGGAAGATGATCTGATGCGTCTCTTCGGAGGTGATAGACTGGACCGCATCTTTAATTCACTTGGAGTTGATGAAGATGTTGAGATCAGTCATCCGATGCTTTCAAGCGTGATTGAATCAGCGCAGAAACGCGTTGAAGCCCGTAACTTCAGCATTCGAAAAAATGTGCTTGAGTATGACGATGTCATGAATCAACAACGCAATCTCATTTACAAACAGAGGCGCGAAGTTCTTGAAGGACGTGACCTGCATAACTATTACCAGCGCATTATCTGCAGCGTGATGGAAAATACGTTAAGCAACTTCATCGCTGGCAGAGAAGAGACGGGGGAGTGGGACTATATTGGAATCAAAACCCGCGTTAGCGACATATTTGGCGATTTACCCCTTTTGGCCGAACTTGAAAAAAAACTGCCACAGCTGAATAGTGATGACTTCGCGGACATCCTGTCTGAACAGGCACTCGAACGTCTGGAGTCCAGGGCCAAAGAACTGGGATCAGATGAACTTTTACGTGAAGCTGAACGTGTGGTGCTTTTACAAACAGTTGACCGACACTGGATGGAACATATCGATGCTATGGATGATTTAC
>JAQWBU010000060.1 GCA_028706195.1 Eubacteriales bacterium | reverse complement strand
GACAAGAACGCCGTCCAGAAGTCTTGCAGTCGCGTCTATGATGAGACAAGCCGGCAGTTCTCCGCCTGTGAGGACGAAATCACCTGCCGAAACGGGTTCAGCGCCGATTTCGGTCAATACCCGGGCATCGATACCTTCATAATGGCCGCACAGCAGTATCAGATGATCTTCCTCTGCCAGTTCTTCAGCCATCTTCTGGTCGAAACTTCGTCCACCTGCCTGCATGACTAAGGTTCTGGCTGAGCTGCTTTCGCCGCCAGCCTGCTGCCAGGCCTGAAATACCGGTTCACACATCATCAGCATGCCAACACCGCCGCCATAAAGGCTGTCATCGACCTGACCATAATCGTTGATAGCGAAGTCACGAATCTGAATAGCTTCCAGGTGAAACAACTCCCGTTCAAGAGCGCGGCCGAGAATGCTGGATCTGACGTACGTCTCAACCAGTTCAGGAAATAGAGTCAGAACTGAAAATTTCATTCTTGCTTCGCTCCAGATTCTCCGGCTATTCGTCAAGCAGGCGATAGATCTCAAACAAGCCTTCTGTCAGTTTAACCTGCATACGTTCATTCAGCTGATCAATTTCGACCAGGGTCTGTTTAGTGAATGGAATCAGCAGATCGTTTTCTCCCGGCTTCTTCACTACTAAAACGTAATGCGCTCCGGTGTCAAACATATCTGCCAGTATCCCCAGTTCGCCGAAGTCTGCATCGAACACATTCAGGCCGATCAGATCAGCTGTGTAGTATTCGTTCTGTGACAACGGAAGTCCATCTTCACGTCTGACAAATAACTGTGTTCCGCGTAGCTTCTGAGCCTCTTCCCTGCTATTAATTCCGGGAAAAGCAAGAATAGCGCCCTTGTTGGAGAAGCTGACGCTTTCGATCTTGCGTTCAGTTTCACCGGACTTTGAGCGGCAAACAAGAGTCAGGCCGGGTTTTAAGCGCTCTTTCTCATCGCTGAAAACTTTAACGGACAACTCACCCTTGACGCCGTGTGCCCCGAGTATTTCTCCTACTAAAAGCAATTCCTGAATCATTCGACAATATCTACGACAACGCGGACGCCGTCAATGGTGCCTTTAGCTTTCATGACCGAGCGAATGGCATTAGCCCTTTTGCCGCCTTTGCCGATAATTCGTCCCATGTCATCAGGATCAACCCTGACTTCCAGCTTGATTTTCTTTCCTTCTTTGCTTTCTTCAATTTGAAGTTCTTCCGGGTGATGTAGCAAAGGTTTCACAACCGTACTTAAGAGTTCTTTCATAAGTTACTCCTTTTCAACAGCTACGACTTCGGCTTCCTCTTCAACTGCATTTTTATTGGCGACGGGAGCTTCAACTGCAACTTTTGTCGCCTTTGCTGAATCTTCAGCTGTCGTTTCGCCTGCTTCCAGCGTATTATTGTAATGAAGAAGCTTGCGAACGGTCTCTGTCGGCTGTGCACCTGCCCCGAGCCAGTATTTTACTCTTTCTGCATCAACAACAAAGGTTGAAGGCTGGGTATGGGGATTATAGGTGCCGATCTCTTCGATAAAGCGACCGTCACGAGGTGAGCGAATGTCGGCCACCACTACGCGATAGTAGGGCTGCTTCTTTTTGCCGACTCTTTTTAATCTGATTTTTACTGCCATTTTGTCCTCCTAGACAAATTATTATTATTGAAAAACGGCTAAAGCCGAATCTTCTACCATTGGATGCTGCTGGGATCAAATTTCTGGCGTTTACGCTTGCCGCGTCTGCCGCCCATGTTTCCGAACTGTTTCATCAGTTTAAGTGAGTCATTGTATTGACGCACAACCTGATTAACGGCCTGGACGCTGGTGCCGGAGCCGCTGGCAATACGTTTGCGGCGGCTGGCATTAAGCAATTTGGGGTTCTCGCGCTCGGCCATTGTCATGGACTGAATGATTGCGCGGACGCTGACCAATTGGTTTTCATCCACATCGAGATTAGCAGCTTTACTTCCTAGGCCCGGAATCATGGACAACATGTCCTTGATCGAACCCATATTTTGAATCTGCTCGAGCTGTTCGAGCATATCCTGCATAGTGAAACGATTTTGACGCAGGCGGTCCAGGGTCTGCTGCGCCTTCTCCTCGTCCAGAGTCTGTTCCGCCTTCTCTATTAGCGACAGAACATCACCCATACCAAGTATTCGCGATGCCAGACGATCCGGATAGAATGGTTCCAGATCTGCCAGCTGCTCACCTGTACCGACCATTTTGATCGGCTTGCCCGTCATCTTGCGGATGGACAGAGCTGCGCCGCCCCGGGCATCACCATCGAGCTTAGTCATAATGAAACCGTCCAATCCGATCTGTTCTTCGAACTGGCGCGCGATTTCTACAGCCTCCTGACCAATCATAGCGTCAACAATGAGCAGACGGTCATCCGCTTGAACTACCTTATCGATATCACGCAGTTCCTGCATCATTTCATCGTCTATGGTCATGCGGCCGGCTGTGTCCACAATAAGTGTGTTACACATCAGATATTTGGCACGTTCAAGCCCTTCTTTGGCTATCTTTGCAGCGGATTTTTCTTCCGGATTAATGTAATAGGGAATATCTATGCTCTTGGCTAAAACTGCCAGCTGTTCCTGCGCTGCCGGACGATGTACGTCCACCGATACAAGCAAGGGCTTCTTCCCCTTCTTACGCAAATGAAGCGCTAATTTAGCCGCTGTGGTCGTTTTGCCGGCACCTTGGAGGCCGTATAACATGAAAACGGTAAAACCACTGGAAGATACGGCAAGTTTCTCTTCTTCTCCCAGAACTTCCAGCAGTGATTCATGCACAATTTTTACAATTTGCTGCCCGGGTGTGAGCGATTTCATCACTTCTGAACCCTTGGCTTTTTCGTTTATATATTCCGCGAGTTCCTTTACCACACCATAGTGGACATCTGCCTCCAGTAGAGCCAGACGGATTTCGCGCATCATTTCTTTAATATCTTTTTCACTGACTCGGCTCTTACCGCGCATTTTATCGGTAATAGCTGTGAGCCGCGAGGTCAATCCTTCCAGGACGGCCATATTACGATTCTCCTTCTTGCGATCGGTTTAAGCTCTGATCCAGACGTACAATCAAAGGCTTCAGATCATCGCAATTGTTGTTTTCAACTTCGATTATAATTTCCTGCAAAAGTACATTCAATTCCCGATGCTGTTTAACCAGACCCAGACTATGTTCAATCTCAAGCAGACGATCTACGCCCCGGCGGATTACCGAATGAATAGCCTGTCTGGACGAACCGTCTGTTTCCGCTATCTCGGACAGAGACCAGTCATCATTATAGTAGAGAGCCAATAGCTCTTTTTGGCGCTCAGTCAAGATTCCGCTGTAAAAGTCCAGCAGTAAACAGACATCAGTATGTGAAAGATTATCTTGCATCTTAATATCCACAAGTTAGATTTTACCATGGAATGACTATCTGTCAAGCAAATAGGTTGACAGCTTATTCGATCGGCAATAAAGCATCGACGAAGAGTTGCTTATCAAAATCCTGCAAGTCATCAACCTGCTCACCAAGTCCCGCCAGCGCCAGAGGCAGTCCGGTTTCACGGGATACGGCGATAGCGACGCCGCCTTTTGCATTCCCGTCGAGCTTGCTGATGACTAAGCCGCTGACCTCAATCGCCTCGTTGTAAGACCTGGCTTGAACGATGGCATTTTGTCCTGTGGTGGCGTCCAATACCAGTAAGGTCTCAACTTTTGCATCAGCTGCTTCACGCTGAATAACCCGTTTGATTTTTGCAAGCTCATCCATCAGGTTCTTTTTCGTGTGCAGCCGGCCGGCGGTATCGACAATAAGAAGTTCTGTTTTTCGTGCCTTGGCGGATTGAATGGCATCATACACAACTGCAGCGGGATCGGATCCTGTTTCATGCGAAATGACAGGAGTATCTGTCCGCTCTCCCCACTCTTTTAGCTGTTCAATGGCTGCAGCGCGAAACGTATCAGCTGCGGCCATCATAACGCGACGCCCTTCAGCTTTATAGCGGTTAGCCAGCTTAGCGGCTGTGGTGGTTTTGCCGGTTCCATTTACTCCAACCATGAGAAAAATGCTAAGTTCTCCCGCTGGTACACTCAGCTTTTTCTCATCTAACATAGACAGAAGCTTTTCTCGTAAAACTCTGATCACAGTGCCGCGACTGGCATCTCCGGTCAAACGTATGTGTTCACGAATGCTGTCGATGGCTTCTGTAGCAGCGGGTAAACCGCAATCAGCGGCCACTAAAGTCATTTCCAGTTCATCCAGCATGTCCTCGTCAAAACTGCCGAATTCAGCTGCTACGCGGTTTATTTGATTGCTGATGAAATCTCTGGTTTTGCTCAGTCCTTTTTTAAATTTATCAAAAATTGCCATTATTTACTCCTGCTTCACGTTAGATAATTTCATGGAAAGAATTCGGGAAATCCCTCTCTCCTGCATGGTGACTCCGTAGAGACGATCGGCAGCTTCCATAGTCGGTTTACGGTGAGTGACCAGAATGAACTGCATCTCAGTGGAATAGTTCTTGATGTAATTCGCAAAACGCTGACTGTTAACATCATCCAGAGATGATTCAATTTCATCAAAAACCACGAAAGGTGTCGGTTTCAATTGCAGTATCGCGAAAATCAAAGCGATAGCGGTCAGACAGCGTTCCCCGCCTGATAATAATGAAAGACGCGAAAGCTTCTTTCCCGGAGGCTGAGCTCTGATCTCTATGTTCGCATCCAAAATATTATCAGATTCAGATAAGCTGAGCTGAGCGATGCCGCCGTTGAACAGATCTGAAAAGACCTGAGAGAAATTCTGATTGATGTGGTGGAAGGTTTCCTGGAAGCGTTCTCTCATGGCGTGTTCCAGACTGGAAATAACCCCCTTCAATTCGCCTCGTGCCTGCTCAATGTCGTTACGCTGCGCTTCGCTGCTTTCAAGTCTCTGCCTCAAAGCTTCATAATCGTTGAGAGCGTTATGATTGATGGCCCCCATGCCATCAAGTTCACTCTTGATCTTATTGCGCTCTCTTTTGGCCTGAGTCGGCGAATCAATCACTAGCGTTTGATCCTCAATTTCATGCAAAGTCAAATTATATGTTTCCCAGATGCGGTTCAGGAGGTCATCTCTTTGCTCGCTGATACGTTCCCGGGCTGTTTCCTGTTTAGCTTTATCACTGCGCAGAAGGCCCAATTGTTCACTTTTACTCTGCAACTTGCGATACAGTTCGCGTTTTTCCTCTTGCATGGAGAGCTGACGCTGAGTGGAAAGCTGAAGAGATTGCTCCAGTTCTTTCAAACGTGACTCAGAAGAGCTTAAACTCTTCTGAGCGTTCAGCACATTCTCCTGCTCAGCATTGATACGTACATGGCAGGCATTCAGACTTTCATCAATTTCAACTAATCTTTTTTTGTGCTTTTCTTCCTCTTCGTCGGAGCGCTGCATATTGCTGCTGACTTCCTGCAAGGTTTCCTGCAGAGATTGCAGTGAAATTTCTAAATGGGCGACATCATCGCGCAAGAGCTCGCGCTTATCTGATGCGCTGCGGTTTTCAGTTTCAGCCTTGGCGATCTGTTCATCTAATATCGAAATCTGTTCCCGCAAAGCGGCTGACTTTTGTTCAGCGTTCTGATAAAGATTCCGGCTGCTGGCTATTTGTTCCTTAGTTTTATCAATAAGAGCTTGTCGTTTATCTACTGAATTTCTCAGATTATTCAGCATGTTCTCTTTGCTCTTGAAATCAAATTCACTTTCAGCTAAAGCTTTTCGCTGCTGACTCAATATGCTTAAGCTTTCCTCTTCAGCAGCTGCCGCGAGATGGAGCTGATCCAAAGCGGCATTGTAGGATGATTGAATGGTTTCGATTTCTTCAGCTAAGCTCAGGCGCTCTTGCTCCAGAGTTTTTATTTTCGCAGGTCTTCCTGCTAATCCGCTCTGCTTGTTGTTCACGGAACCGCCGCTCATAGAGCCTCCGGGATACATAATATCTCCGCTGAGGCTGACAATACGATATCTGCGACCGCTCTTGCGGGCGATCTTAATAGCATCGTCAAGACTGTCCGCAATCAGAACCCGTCCCAGCGCGTAATCCAGAACGTTTTCCAGACCGGGACGTATCATAATCAAGTCAGAGGCCAGGCCGACTAATCCTTTTTCCGAGCTCAGCGCATCCAAACTGCGTTGGTCAATTTTATTAACTTGTAAAGCGGCTTGCGGCAGGAAAGTAACCCGCCCTATATTTTTATTTCTCAAAAACTCGATCAGAGTCTTGGCTGTGTCCTCATCTTTACAGACAATATTGTGAACCATCGCACCCAAAGACATGTCGACAGCCAGAGCCAGATCATCTGGGATAGTAAGCAAAGATCCAAGCGGACCGATCACCCCTGCTTTAAGTTCATCCTGACCGGAAATAGCCCTCATGAGATCTTTTACCGGTTTCTGATAACCTTCAAAGCTCTGCTCCAGCCGGATCAGTGTTTCCGCTTCGTATGCGCGCTGACGTTCAGCATCTTTCAAAGACAGAATTTTCTGATCTATTTGTCTGAGCTTCTCTTCAGCAGCAATTCTATCCGCTTTTGCTTCACTAGCCGCCTGCTCCGATTGCAGCAGTTCCGCTTCAAGTTTTTCCAGGAGTTCTGCGGCTTCTTCTAAAGCGAAGATGGAGCGATTGAGCTCAGATTGATCGCCTGAAAGTTCTTTGCTGGATAAATTCAATTGCTCCTGCAGCAAACTGTTTTCGGCTCCGGAACTTTGCAAATCGCTGTTGATCTGAAAGAGGGAATCTTTGAGTTCTTCTCTTTTATTCCTTAAAAAATCTGTTTCTTGTTCGCCTTTACTTAAACCGCTTACGGCAGCATCCAGAGCTTCTTTTGCCTCCAGCAGACGTTCTTCATATGTTTTGCACTGCATCTCGAGCTGACGATGACGCTCCTGCCGGTCTACAACAGTGTTTGCCAGAATTGAAATCTGTTCCTGCAAGCGGATCTTCTCTTCTTCCAGTTGCTGTAAACGTTCTTTTGAAGACGATATTTTTTCACGTGAAAGTGCTATCGCGCCTGTAGTGTCAGCCATTTTGACAGAAAGTTCGTTATGTGTCTTTCGGTCAGCGTCAACACTTTCTTCTAATTCTGAGATTTCATTATCTAGCCTGCTGTTCTGCTTATTTATGGCAGCTAAGGCTGCTTCAGCATCTATCAACTCCAAAGCGGCGATATGCTGATTTTCTTCCGCATCCCTGATTTGCTGTTCAAAGTCTTTCAGCTGCTGCCAGGAGAGGCTAAGATCTAATTTACAATATCTTTCGTTGAGTTCTTTAAAACGTCTGGCATCTTCCGCCTGTTGTTTCAAGGGGCCGGCCTGGCGGCGTAATTCTTCCAAAATATCATCTACACGCAGTAAATTCTGATTTGCGCGTTCCAAACGACGTTCAGATTCAGCTTTCCTTGACTTATATTGGACAATACCTGAAGCTTCATCGAAAATAAGTCTCCTGTCATCTGATCTCTCATTTAGAATTTCGTCAATTTTCCCTTGTCCGATAATGGAATAGCCGTCGAGACCGATGCCGGTATCAACCAGCAGATTATTGACATCTTTTAGTTTGCAGGGACTTTTATTGATGAAATATTCGCTCTCGCCGGATCTGTGATAGCGCCTGGATACGCTGACCGTGTCGAAATCAAGGTCGAAAACACGCTTGGAATTGTCAAATGTAAGAACTACCTCAGCGTAGCTCATAGCGCGACGTTGTGCAGTACCGCTGAAGATCATGTCGGACATGCGTTGCCCGCGGAGAATCTTAGCGCTCTGCTCACTCAAACCCCAGCGGATGGCATCGGTCACATTGGATTTGCCGCTGCCGTTGGGCCCCACAATTGCAGTGATGCCGATATCAAAATCAATCCGGGTTGATTCGGGAAAAGATTTAAAACCAAGAATTTCTAATGATAAGAGCACGTCACCTTATTCCTTACTTCTGCGTATTATGAAAATGCTGTTCAATGTAAGCTGCAGCTGCGCCCTGCTCGGCTTCTTTCTTCGTTTTACCCTCAGCTGTGGCAGCTTGTTTACCATCAATAAATACAGCAGCAGTGAACCGACGGTCATGATCAGGACCACTTTGGTCAATTATTCTAAAATCTACAACAAATTCTTCTTTGTGCGCTGCTTCCAGGAGATAGCTTTTGTAGTCATATATCAGTTTACCCTCCAACGCCAGATCAATATACTCCTCAAATAGTCGTTTAGAGACCTCAAAACAAGCGTCATAGCCGCTATCTATAAAAATCGCGCCCAATACTGCTTCCATGGCATTGGCCAGATTAGAATCATTGTCCGCGCCGCCACTCAAGGCTTCTCCATGGCCCAGCCTCAGCTGAGTCTGCAAGTCCAGCTGACGTGCGACCTGAGCTAAAGTCGGCTCACAGACGACTCTGGCTCGCAGCTTTGTCATAGACCCCTCGCTCAAATTTTCACGCTGATACAGAGCCGAGCTGATAGCCAGCTGCAAGACAGCGTCGCCGAGAAACTCCAGGCGTTCATTGTGGGCTTTTGCTTCGCTATGTTCGTAAGCATAAGAAGAATGAGTCAAAGCTTCCAGCAGCAGCTCCTTGTTTTTAAAAGAATAGTTCAGTTTATCTTGAAGTTTAGCGTGATTCATATTATACAGAATTCTTAAAAAAGACCCTGCGAAGACAGGGTCTGTTGTCTACGAAAATACCAGAGCCTCTAATCTAGAGTGAGCTGGCAATAAAGTCGACAGCATCGCCTACTGTACGAATTCTCTCTGCTTCTTCATCCGGAATGCTGAGGTTGAATTCCTGTTCAAGAGTCATAATCAATTCAACAATATCCAGAGAATCGGCGTTCA
>JAQWBU010000059.1 GCA_028706195.1 Eubacteriales bacterium | reverse complement strand
TGGGATGGCGGCCATCATAGAAGAGATAATAGAGAAAAAAGTCATTATGTTCGTAAGGACCGAGGATTTGCTCGGTCTGCTGTGAGATTGTTCCGTCTGCATCCGGCGGCAGCAATTCGGGGGAAACCGGTCGCGAGACAATTTCACGCAATAAATTGGCCAACTTGCGCTGATCTGATTTTTCAAGATAAAAGTACTCATCCGGCGAATTGTCATGTGAATTGCCTGTCAGCAGGTCTGCCGCAAAAGTATCCAGCATCAAGCGCGCCAAGGTCTTGGGAACAGAGTGATTCACGCTATACATGGACATCTGATCGCCGTTATAGGTACAGAAACCCAGCGCCAACTCTGATAAGTCGCCGGTTCCGACCACGATAGCGCCTTTCATGTTTGCCAGATCCATTAAAATCTGCGTACGCTCGCGCGCCTGAGCATTTTCATACGTATGATCCAGCGAGCCGTCGTGACCAATGTCTTTGAGGTGAAGGCGGACAGCTTCACTGATGTCAATGGTCATAAGATCGCTGCCGCAGGCTTCAGCCAGGCCTTCAGAGATAGTGACAGAGCGCGGCGAAGAGCCGGGGCCGGGCATGGAAACGGCAAGAACATCACTTGCCGGGCGATCAAGAATGCGACAGGCTCTGAGGCAAACCAAAAGTGCCAGGGTCGAGTCAACCCCACCGGATAGCCCCAATACAGGACGTGAGTCAAGGAAACTCAGGCGGCTCGCCAGTCCGCGGGCCTGCAAATCCAGGACCTGATAGCAGAACTCAGGCCAGTCGCTTCGCTCAGGCGGCATGAAGGGGAATTCCCGCGTTGCGGTGAAATCGTCATCGTCGTCTTCAGCTATATTCACTTCAGCTAGAGCATCTGCTGCGAAAATCTTATCAAGTTCCAGTTCCGCCACAGTCAATCCGCTTTCAAAAGCTTCACCTTCGACCAGGATCCTGCCGTTGGCGCAAATCAGGCGGTGGCCGGCATACACGTGTAATGAAGAGGATTCGCTTTCACCGGCAGCAGCATAAACAATAATTGACTCATCTCTGGCGGAACGCCTCAGCAGACTGGAGCGCAGCTCTCTGTAGTAGAGAGGATACTCAGGTCTGAAGTCGGAAATTGCCACCAGAGGCACTGTGGCTTGCCCCAGGTCATAGAAAGGCAGCCTCTCTCCCTCTTTTTCGCCTAAATCGAGGATATCCTGCGGCCGGGTAAAATAGCGCATGCCGCCGGCAGAGAAAGGTTTATCGGCAGCCGGTATTTTCGCATAGACGGTAAGCCCGGATATCACATCGGAAGATTCTTTCAGTGTGAAAGGATAACGCTGAATATGGTCGGGGATAAATTCCAGAGGTGATAAATCACAGGCAAAACTTATATTATCCTCATCGTCACTGGTAAGCGGTTCAGTCATGTCTTCAAGAAAAGAAGTCAGATCCCGTGTGACCAGAGGACAGCTGCTTCCTTTTTTGTTGATCATCTGCCACCAGAGCAATTCACTTTCTTCCGCCAGCTGATTCTTTTCAAAAGCGGGATCTTCAATTAGTAGTTCGTAGGTGTGTTCGCAAAGACCCGTAATATCCGCTGCGGGTGTAAACCAGCGCTGCTCAGCGCTGCTGAGAGTATTCGCAGGGTGTACGCCGACTATTTCTCCCTGGTAAATATAGGCGCTGACTTTGAGCAGATGCTGATCCAGCGGCAGCGGCAGTGAAAGACAAATCAGCATCTCAACAGATTCGCTTTCCTGCAAAATTCTGCCGAGTCCCTTAAGCACTGCATCCTGCAGGGCTCTTTGAAAGAAGAGATCACCGCAGCTGGCTCCGCTGAGAACGAGATCGGGGAAAACCAGCACATCGACCTGCTTTCTTTCCGCTTCCGCCATCAGCCGGCAGACAGCTGAGGTGTTGGTCTCGACGTCACCTGGCACGATTTGCGGCGTCGCAGCCGCGACGCGCAGGCCGGCGCAATTGCTCCAGGCGCGGGTCTCACTTTTCTCTAAAGTGGCGGTGAAAAATTCCTGCTGTGCCTGCCTGGTCATAATTAAACCTCAAGCGGGAAGGCTTCAGTTTCTCTTAGGACATATTCCTTTACCGCTTCAGCCGTGAGCAGAGGCAAGAGTACTTCCCGCACTTTTGCATGATAGTCATTTAGCCAGCTCAGTTCGCCAGCGGTCATTTTTTCCACAAGAATTGCATCGCGATCGAAGGGCACAAAGGTGAATGGTTTAAAGCTATAAAATACATCACCCTGCGAATTTGTTTCGAAATCGGAGTGTACGACAATGTAGTCATTTTCCAGACGTACGCCCAGTATGCCTTCGAGATAAACGCCGGGCTCAATAGTGATAACCATCCCAGGTTCAAAAGTCTGTTTGCCGGCCTCAGTGCTGGCTGTCAGTCGCTGCGGGCCTTCGTGCACGCCGGCAACATAGCCGACTCCATGACCGGTGCCGCATTTGTAATCGAAGTTTTCCCGCCAGACCACACTGCGGGCCACGGCATCAAGCGCAACGCCGCTGCTGCCTTTCAGGAAGGGCAGGGAGGCCAGGGCGATGTGTGAGCGCAAAGTCAGGGTATAGGCCTCTTTCTCAGCCTGAGTTAATTCGCCCAGGGCGATGGTACGGGTGATATCGGTGGTGCCGTCCCACATCTGAGCGCCGCAGTCGACCAGATAAAGGCCACGGGCTTCGAGCTCAGCGTAGGAATCCTCGCCGGCCTGGTAGTGCATCATGGCGGCATTGGCGCCATAGGCAGAGATAGTGGAGAAGCTGGCTTCAATGTAGAGCGGGTCCTGGCTGCGCAGACGCTCCAGCTCCTCAGTGACTGAATATTCATTGTGACCGAGCTCAACCGCTTTATGTTTTACAAAATAAAGATAGCTCGTGACATAGGCACTGTCGCGTTTTCCGGCTTCCAGCTGTGATTTTTGCTGTATGTCATTGAGCTTGGCTTTCATGACTTGCAGATAATCGTTCTTTACAATAACTTTGCTGTCTTTGGGCAGAGCTTCGACCAGGCTGCGGCTGACACGCCGGCGGTCGAGCACTATTCTATCCGCCTCGAGTTCACTCAAAGCTTCCCGCACGCTGTCGTAAGGAGCCAAAGTTACGCCCTGTTCCGCCAGAGTCTCGACCACACCGGCCTCAAGGTTATTTAAATTGATGAATAAACTTGTCTTTTCTTTTTCGATCAGGGCGTAGGAGAGTGCGACCGGATTGCCGGGTATGTCTTCGCCTCTCAGGTTCATCAGCCACATGATGTCATCGAGCCCGACGTAAAAAGCTGCATCTGCGAGGTCATCCTTCATCTGTGTGCGCAGCTCGGAGATTTTATCGGCAGTGCTTTGACCCGCATATTTGAGCGGATGAGATTTCACTTTACCCTGCGGCAGGGGCGGGCGATCTTCCCAGATTTCATCGACCAGATCGAGATCAGTTACTAATGAGATATCTTTTCTGCTCAAACTCAAAGCCATGTGGGCGATTTCATTGTCAGGGTGCAAATCGCCGGCTATAGCCAATTTTGATGCCTGAGGCAGATTGTCGGCCAGCCAGTCCAGAGTTTTGGGAACTCCCGGCGCGCCCATTTTCATGAGGATGATCTCACTATCCTTCACATCCTTGGCGGCCTGAATGTGGTAACGGCCGTCCACCCAGAGCAGAGCCTGATCCAAAGTCACGACCAAGGTGCCGGCTGAACCGGCAAAACCAGACATAAAGGCGCGGGAACGGAAATGATCTGCAATGTATTCTGAGTTGTGAGGATCCGCCGTGCCGATATAGTAGGCGTAGAGCTCGTGCTGCTTCATCAGTGTGCGCAAAGCGGAGATTTTTTCATTAACTGTCATATCGATATCACTCTTTCTCTAAAGTAGCTTTTATGAATATCCTTATTCTACAGTATTGAAAGTCCAAGAACGGCATAGTTGCAACAGATTTAGGATTATTCCGTTTGCTGCCACTTCATTTCCTCGCCTTCAGCATCAAACTGTTTGCGCTTAGTGCTGATGGAATCGATGGTGATGGAAAAAACGGCCAGGCGTTTCAGGCTGAAGTCCAGGGCTTGCTCGAAATAAGCCATTTTATCGGGGGTGTATTTCTCGCAGATGGCGCACATAGCCAGACGGACTTCGTCAGGCTTTTCCTCAGGGTCGACTTTTTTCACGGTGCCGGTGACGATGGCGGAGGAATACTCAGTTGTGAAGACTTTGCTGACGAAATCTTTGTGCTTCCCCTGAGCCGCCAGTTCCCGCAGTTCTTCATCAGTGTATAAATCAGGAACTTTCACCCGATCCACAAAGACGATTCGTACCTGCTGTCCGTTTTGCAGGATCTCATACTTATGGCCGCCCCGGGCGGAGTGGAAATACAGCTTCTCATCTATGCGCACGATGGATAGGGGCAGGGCATAGGGGATGTCAGGGTTTTCGGGGTCATTCAAACTCAGGGTAGCGAATGCAGATCTGTCAATGACTGAAAGTCCATATTCTCGTGACATTGCGCGGTCTTTTCTTCTCATAAACACCTCGGGAGTTTTGCATACTTTGGTGCCAGGCACAAAAGTATGCACCGTCTAAAATGGCTGCCGCCCGAAGAGTTACTCCGAAGCGACAGCCACTATTTAATCTCTATATTTAGCTCTTAGTAGTTTTCTGCTCGCACTTCGAAGAATGAATGTGAATAACCACAGACAGGGCAGACTTTAGGGGCAGATTTTGCCTCGATCAGACGGCCACAGACGCGGCATTCCCATACGGTCTTCTCATCTTTTGTGAAAACTTTATTCTGCTCGACATTATCCAGTAAATCCAGATAGCGTCTTTCGTGCTCTTTTTCGACCAGCGCGACCTGACGGAATTTTTGGGCGATTTCGGGGAAGCCTTCTGCGTCAGCTTCTTCGGCCATCGTCTTATACATATCCGTCCACTCGTAGTTTTCGCCTGCAGCAGCGGCTTTCAGATTTTCCGCTGTGCTGCCGATTCCGCCCAGGGCATCGAACCACATACGGGCATGAACTTGCTCGTTCCAGGCAGTTTTCTCGAAAATGGCTGCGATTTGCTCATAGCCTTCCGCTCTGGCAACTTCAGCAAAATATGTATATTTACCTCTGGCCTGGCTTTCGCCTGCAAAGGCATCCTGCAGATTTTTCTCTGTCTTGGTTCCGGCGTATTTGTTACTTGCCGCTTCGGCTTCTTCTTTGACTTCTACAAACTTTGATGCAGGTGCTTTACATACAGGACAGACAAAGTCATCTGTTAATTCACCTTCGTGGACATAACCGCATACTGTACAACGATATTGCTTCATTCTAAAATCTCCTTTATCTTTTTGTTTTGAACTGATTTCCTCTTATTCAGACCCGAGCCGACAGTTGACAGTCCCGGGATTTGAAAGCAGTCTATTTATAACTGATTGTAACTTATAATATAGTTTATAAAACAAGATTTGAATAATTTTATTTCTTCTTATAGAAAGAGTCGATAAATATGACAGCAACTCAAGAAAACAAAAAAAATGTCCTGATAACCGGCGGCGCCAAAGGAATCGGAGCGGCTATCTCGGAAACACTGGCCCGGGAAGGTTATCATGTCTTCATCAATTATTTCCGCTCTCATGATGAAGCTCAGGCATTGCAAAAGAGAATAGTCGAAGCCGGTGGCTCGGCGGAACTTTTCCCGGCGGACATCACTTCGCAAACTGAAGTCAGAAAAATGATTGCGGAAGTCATTCTGGCGAGCAATAACAAACTGGATGTATTAGTAAATAACGCCGGAATCGCGCAATGGGGACTTTTGACAACCACGGAGGAGGAGGTCTGGGAGCGCATTATCTCTGTAAATCTGACCTCAGCTTATCGCATGTGCAGATCGGTTCTGCCCTTAATGATCAAACGCGGTTATGGCAATATTCTCAATGTCGCCTCAGTCTGGGGCACCTATGAAGGCTGCTCAGAAGCTTCCTGCGAGACAGCTTACGCATCGAGCAAATCAGGCCTCATCGGGCTCACCCGCTCCCTTGCCTGTGAAGTCGCCCCGGCCGGAATTCGGGTCAATGCTGTCGCGCCCGGAGTTATAAACACGGGTATGTTAAGCGATTTTACCGAAGAGGACATAGCAGCCTTATGCGATAAGACGCCTATGTGCCGGGTAGGAGAACCTCAGGAAGTCGCAGAGGCCGTGGCTTTTCTGGTTTCCGACAAGGCTTCTTTCATAACCGGTCAGGTGCTGGGAGTGGACGGGGGCTTCAAAGGCTAAATCAAAGCAATTGGAGAGAGAATACTAACCATGTCATGGGTTTCATATTAAATTTAAACCGGACGCTTTCTTTCACATGTATCGCCTTTTCCTGTCAACAAATGATAGAGAATCTACCCATATTTAGATGTATCTTCAAGATATGATTCAACAAGAACAGTCGAGGAGAATTATCATATGTATAGACATATATCTATACATATGATAACGTTGATGTAAAGAAAAAAGAAAGGGATGAACCGTATGAAGAAGGTCAAAACCTCCATCTATAAAAGTGGAAATAGCCAAGCTATTACTTTGCAAAAATCCATCCTTGAAGAAGCTAATCTGAAAGTGGGAGATGAGATTGACTATTATGTTGATGAGGTTGGAAGGATAATTCTAGAAAAAAGCGGTGACTCTTTTGAACAGCGTTGGGCGTTGTTTGTGAAAGAAGACGGCAGCTATGACGAAGAGGAAATGGATTGGGGCGAGCCTGTCGGACGTGAAAGATGGTAAAGCAGTACGACATAATCACAATAGATCTGGAGCCTATTAAAGGTAAAGAGAAGGGCAAAAAGAGGCCCTGTCTCGTAGTCAGCCAGACAGAGTTCACGAATCTGACTAAGTTTGCCTGGGTACTTCCGATTACTGGTAGAAATCAAAAGTACCCGACGGACATTGCTCTGCAAACTAATAAAAACATTATTACAGGTATTGTCGATGCAGCTCAAATAAGAGCTTTAGATATTAGTTCACGTTCTTACAAAGTGATTGATAGCCTTGATCGATCTGTAATCAACAAAGTAAAAGACGTGATCTTGAGCATACTTGACTAGCTCAACGTTTTGGCATTGCTTACCGGACCTTGTCACCTTCTCCCGACAGTATCAGCTCGATTCCTGAAATTTCTTCCAGATCCTGCCGATGCTTTGAACTGAACACATAGTAGGTTCTTACTAGCAGCTGATCACCGTCGCTGTCCAGATATACCAGCCGCAAGTGCGGGTTATTATAAGGAGCATTGGGCTCGAAGGATCTGTCGGACAAATCCCAAGCCAGCCACTGCTCCACTATCTGCTCATGAATATTCATGATTTCATCAATAGCCGCCTCGTCTGCAACTGTCACCTGTGAATAATTCGTCACTAAGCCAAAGGGATAGACAAAAATGCTTTTGTGTTCTTCCCCCTCGTAGTATTGGTAATCCGCAGAAGTAAGTTCGACCTTTGCCACCTTGTCACGCGGAGGCAGCTCCGTTATTTGCCATCTCTCCACAACAGTATTCAGGAAAAAACTCAAGCCCAGCGCCACAGCAAAAATAGCCAGATAGAACAAGATGGTGCGACCGATCTTCGGCATGCCGTGGTAGCGGATGATTTCCACAATAAAGAGGACCACAAAGCCAAAGAGGAAAATATAGATAAAAATATTGTTCAAAAAGAAGGGCCGGTCCGAGTAGTAATAAAACTCATCGAAGCTGTTATTAAGCATAATCAGCAAAAGCAAAGTCCCGTAAATCGCTATAACTGTCGGGTAAAAACCCTTAACCATGTAGGAGGTGTTGGTCCGCTCCACTTTGTGAGTTTTGAAGAGCCAGGTCGAAAGCGCCACAAGTGCCAGAGCCACGACAAACCAGATCACAAGAGCCAGAAGATATTCACCTTTCGATTGCTGTGAGCTGCTTAAGACATAAATACTGTGAAATTCCAGTTCTATCAGACTGGCGTCTGCAAAACCCTGCGCCGGTGTATAGCCGAAGTAATCCGTAATAGAGCTGCTCCAGACGCCCTGCATCGTGATCGGCACCAGATGCAAGACCAGAGCATAGACAAAACCGTTGAAGAGATTGGTGGTAGAGAGTATTGCCACGATCGAAGGCAGCTGCAGCATCACCGAGCCTAAGACCAATATGCCCGACCAGATCAGGAATTGTGAAAAGCTGTAAGGTCCGACATCCGTTAGCAAAGTGGCAGGAGTTATAAAATTCACGACCAGAAAAGCCAGGAAGTTACTGATCAGCACCGGGATGATCTGAATCAGCCAGTTGAAGGCAAAATGGATCAGGAAGAGTCTTTCCCTTGGCATTGGTAAAGAGAAGTAGGTATCCATCTTGGTCTTATCATAGATAAAGCTGAAAATTATGAAAGGTGTCACTGCGCCAAGTATCACCATCAGTATGGCAAGCGGGGACGGCGCATATTCTATGCTTTGCCATTCCTCTCGTGAGAGTGATTGCAGCAGCAAAGAAATCGGATAGATAATAATACTGACCGCGAAATAAAGAATCACTATGGCGCGGTGCTGCTTCAAGAGATGTCGCAAATATCCTCTAGTTTTCATTCTGACTAACCTCCATCTCCACTACAAATATTTCTTCCATCGAAATGGGCAGCGGGTTAAACAGGAGCGGCTCCGTCGCCTCCAGCAGCTTGGTCGCCTCGTCGCCATGGTAGATAACGGTCACGACCTTGTTATTGACCTCATAAGTCAGAAGCGGCATTTTTTCAAAAAGCTCAGCTGCGGGGGCTTCACTGTAGCCCAACTGCACTTTGTGGTAATTTTGTCTCAAATCTTCCAGAGACTGCGTGAAGGCAATCTGCTTTTTCTCCAACAGCGCCATCTCGTCACAGATATCTTCCAGCTCACGAATGTTGTGAGAGGAGATAATTACGCTGAAATCTCCGCCGTCAACCAGCTTGATCAGCTCGCGTTTCAAAGTCAGGCGCACCATGGGATCGAGACCGTCAAAGGACTCATCCATCAGCAG
>JAQWBU010000058.1 GCA_028706195.1 Eubacteriales bacterium | reverse complement strand
TCAAAAAGCGCTGAACTTTTTATAGACGCTGTTTCATCCGATTCTGAATGGATAATGAGAACCGGCACATGAACCTTTGCAAGATTTTTCCTGGTTTTCCTCATTAATATGTGAGGTTGAGACAATACTCTGAACCACAAGGGCATGCTAATCAAGTAAGGTCTTCCAATGCTTTTTGAATTTTTGTATGTTTCTTTAATATGCGGTTCGACTCTGTTAAAAAGCAGCTTAAACCTCTTCAGTAACGCAGTCGGCTTAAATAAATAGATTTTCAAAGGAGTCGAGATAAGGACAATACCGTCAAGATCAAATTTCAGGGACGCATTTAGTGCCAGTAAGCCACCGATTGAATGTCCAACAATATACTTCACCTTGTATGATGCAAACCGCCTCAATTGATTATCGAGATACTCTTCCCAGGATCTGAGCGTACTCATGGCAAATGAGAAACCGGATTTTCCATGTCCCGGTAAGAGTAAGGACACAACAGAAAAACCATTTTCATATGCAAAGTCCATTAATTCATTGAATTGCGTAGGCGATCCCATAAATCCATGCACGAAAATAATAATTTTATCGGAATTCTTATCTATCTTTTCTATGCTTGAATACAAGATATTATCCCCGGCTCTCAATTAATTCAATCAATCAATGGCTTAGCCAGCTCGTGAGTGTCTAGCGTCTATCAGTATATAATAGCTAGTTTTGTTTCTTCTTCCAATATCTGTTCCAGTAAACAAGTCCAAGAATAAGCACAATATATATAAGTATCACTACTGAAAGCGTCAACATTCTTTCCTGGAAAGAGCCATCCGCAATAAGTACCGGTCCTATACCGAAAAAGGTCACGAAGCCAAATGCAGCTATAAACAGGACATTGACCAGCCAGCGGACTGGATTATTATTTTTCATTATTCAATCCTCCCTCACTTATTCCAGATCAATTAATAATAGCGCAAGTCCCATAACATCTATTTCGTCAAAAAGTAATACCTAAAGTATGCAGGAAACTCAAAACTTAATAGGGTCGAGCGGTACAGCGGTAACCTAAAAGTACTTGCAGAATCGTGGCTTCCCTCTCATTATCCTTATAATAGCGTGCTATAATATACCCAATTAAATTTGAGGGCTGAAGCATGAAAAAAACCATCAAAATACTAGGCATAGTCTTATTGGCACTATTAATCCTGATAACGTTTCATACGCTGAATTCATTATATCCAAATAATATTGTTCAAAGAATATTAAATGGCATGTCATTAGTCCTTACACCGGTTTTGATTGCGGCTGTCTTGTCTTATTTGTTTAATCCTTTCACCGAATGGTTAGTTGTAAAAAGAAAAATGAAGGGAACGTATGCTTTTGTTCTAACCATAATATTATTAATTATTACAATTGCCGCAGTCAGTTACTTTGTAATTGTCTTCTTCATTGATCAGGGAAAGGCAGTGTTTAATGCTATAACCAAAACCGGTTTCTGGGACACAGTAAGAGATTGGTTTTCAACCAATAATATTGAAAGCATCTACAATTATATCGAAGATTTCATAGTAAATTACGATTATCAGGGACTGTTAATGCGAGGTGGATCAGTGGTAAGTGCATTTGGACAAGGCATTGCAACAATCATTTTGGTCCCGATCTTCTTATGGCACATCTTAAAGCAGAAAGAACACTTCTTAGATAAAGTGACGGATAACCTGCCTGCTGCCTGGCAAGAACACATCATTCCGATTGCGCATAAATCTAATGCCGTTGTTGCCGGTTACTTCAAGAGCAAAATTATCTCAATTATTTATTTGTTTGCAATGTTTGCAGTACTCTACTTTGTTTTAGGAATGCCGTTTGGCTATCTCATCTTCTTTGCAGCGCTAATAGCACTCCTGGACATCATTCCATATATTGGACCAACAGTCGGTCTGACAGTTCCGATCATATATATCTTTGCAGCCGGTGGTGTTGACTTGTTTTATAGTGAAGCGCTACATGTTAATGCAATTACTGCTAATGTAATATTATTACTCGTTAATTTTGCAATACAGTTATTCCAGGGTAATTACGTTGTGCCACAGTTAGCAGGGAAACAAATGGATATTCATCCGGCTTTGATTCTGGTTTTCATGTTGTTTTTTGGGTCAATCTTAGGAGTATGGGGTGTGATCTTATCAATTCCTCTTGGTGGAATTATCATCGTCATCTGGAATCACTTTAAGGAAAGAGGCCTTTTAGATGACAAGCAAAAAGAAAAAACGCAGGGTTCATAAAAAAGCGCGGAACTCTCAGCTAAAAATAAATCTCATAGAATCACAGAGGGCATCGTGAAGATAAAACATCAGTTCAGGCCTGTCATTTTGGGCACAGATCTCAATACATACAATGTGGCTCGCACCTTCCACGAATCATATGGCATCAAGAGCAAGGTGTTTGGCAGCGCCACCCTGCTCATGACCAAGTACAGCACTATCGTTGACATTACTGAAGTCAATAATTTTGCCGATGATGTGGTAATGGTGAAGACTTTGCTGGATTATGCCAAGTCAGAGCAGGACACAGATCTCATCCTATTCGCCGCCAGCGAGAACTACGTTTTTCGAATTTTCCAGAACTATGAGGCGCTGTCTGCATACTATATTATTCCCTATAGCGAGCCGGATTTCGGACTCTACATCAGCGATAAACTGAACTTTTACAATGTCTGTGAGGAATACGGACTCGACTATCCCCGGGCAAAGCGCGTATCGCCATCTGAATACCGGACAGTTGACCCCGGTTTTTCCTATCCTATAGTGCTTAAGCCTAACGAGAGCGCTGACTATTTTCTGATGAGTTTTCGTGGCAAGGAGAAAGCCTATGTCGCGGATAATCTCCGTCAACTGCGCCGCTCTCTGAAGTGTGTTTACAAGGCAAACTATAATCACGACATGCTGATTCAGGAATTTGTCCGGGGTCCCATGTCAAATGAATACGTAATGAATGTCTACTCTGACCGTTCCGGCAAGGTACGCCTCATGAGTCTGGGCAGAATCATTCTGAGCGATCCGCTGCCGGAGATGCGTGGCAACTACATCGCTATTACAAACGTCGAGCGCACAGGCAAGGTAGCTAAGCTCTACGAACAGTACCGGGAGTTTTTGGAAAAGATCAAATTCTCCGGGCTGGCGAACTTTGACTTCAAAATTGACGATCGGGACGGTGAATTCAAGTGCTTTGAGATGAATTTGCGGCAAGGCCGCTCGAGTTACAGTGCGGTGATGTCCGGTGCCAACTATGCTGAGGCAATTGTGCACGACCTTTACGGCAGACCCTCCGGGCAACCTGAAGTCGTCTATGGGGACCGCCCCTTCGTCTGGCTGAATTGTTCACAGGAAGCCTTCTACACCCTTTTGGAGAAGGAAGATGAGGAACTCTATAACGCAGTGAAAAACATAGACAATATTGGAGACACGCTGATGTATTCAGCCGATCTGGCGCCGGAAAGAGTGGCTTTAATTGATGGTTACTTTCAGAGGTACGATCGCTTGATCAAGCAGTATTAGAAAGTAGATACTATGCCGATTTTAGATTTAGAAAACGAAAATGCTGTAAATCGCTACGACACTTTTATACGTACGAGCCCGTACGGACAATTTACGCAAGATAGCGGCTGGTCCGGTGTGAAAAATAACTAGGAAGAAGATTACGTGTATCTGGAAGATGAGACGGGCGAGATTATAGCAGCACTGTCCATCCTCTCAGTAAAAAATGACGGCGTAAACTCCTTCCTGTACGCGCAGAGAGGTCCGGTCTGTGACTTATCGGACATTGATCTGGTCGAGCGCCTCTTGGCAGAAGCCGGAAAGGTCGTCCAGCAGCGCCAGGGCTTCTTGCTTCGTCTGACACCTGCTGTGCCTTACAGCCAAGAGCTCTTAGATCTCTATGCGTCGCGGGGCTACAACATATTAAGTTCCGAAGACCCCGGTGACCGCCGACTGATCATGCCGCATTACAATATGATGATGGACATCTCGGGCAAAACTGAAGATGATGTGATCGAACTATTGTCATCACGCGTCCGCCGCTACATCCGCAGCACTTATCGCAACGGTGTCAGCACCGCAATATTCACAACTGAAACTCCAGGCTATACTGAAGCACTTCAGACATTACATGAATTAATGGGTGTCGTCGCGGCACGGCACGGTATTGCCTATCGCCCGCTCGATTATCTGGATCGCCTGATGCGTAACTTCGAACATGCGCGCTTGTTTCAGACTTCAGCTCCTGATGGTGAAGTCCTGTCCGCCTCAATTGTAATCTACTATAACGGCATATCAACCTATCTCTATACCGGTTCATCGAATAATCAGCGCGAACTGCGTCCCGGTTATCAGATGAACTATGAGTCGATGAAATACACCCTGAGACAAGGCGGATGGTGTTACGATTTGGGTCCCATCCTCTCCTTTGACAAAACAGATTCCTTCGAAGCATTTAAATTCCACTTCTCTTGCGACGAACCCACAAGATACATCGGTCAAATGGATCTTATCTTCGATGATGACTTATATCAGGACTTCATTGGCAGCTAGCAGTTTTCATCATTCTCCTTCTTCCAGCCCGTTCAAATATCTGACCAGCTTGTCCAGATCCAAATCTTCCGCATAGATATCAGGCTGAAAGCCACGATCGGGTGTGAATTCTAATGGATTGTGATAATAAAACTCTTCAGGAAGCCGCAAAGGCAGCCCTGAATTGGGCAATTTATAGAGCAAGCCAAGCATAGAACTCCCCAAACCTCTGGTATTTGAACCGATAAGAAGAACTTTGTCGCCAGACTTAATACTACTTGTAAAATATTCACCTGCTGAAGATGTGTTGTTATCAATCAGGACTATGACCAGCTTATTCTGTACGACAGTATGCCTGACCGGATTTGTTGGCAAGATAAAGTGTGTCGTACCGACTTTAAAATCCGAATTATATATATTTTGAGCATTCTCTTCTGTAATAGGATAAGCAGAGTAGCGAGCCACATCAAAATCCCAATCACGAGCAAATATACTGTTCAAAAGCGTATTGGCTATATCTGATGATCCTCCCTGATTTCCGCGCAGATCAATTATCAGATATGGATAGCGGAGAGCCTCTTCCGCCATCAAGTCCAAACCAGGAATCTCATCGCCACGAAACATATTTCCACGAAAATCAATATAGTAGACATTATCCAGCACTTGATTCTGATTCCCAAAAAACGTGTTCTGCTCATCAATTCGGATTGAACTATGAACCAGTTCTTTAACTTCACCGTTCATGTAAGAAATTGTCTCCGGCAAGCTTGCCTTCTCAAAGTTATTTACATCCATATATGTGTAAAACAGCTCACCCTTGCTGCCCAAAACCACTTTAATCCACCGCTCCTCAACATCGACTTCCCAGCCATTCTCACTGTCAACATAAGCGCCGGACTCGGTCTTAATGAGTTTCAGATTTTGTGCATAGACAGGAGTCCTGACAATATAATCCTCAGGCGCGTAGTGTTCCAGCAGATAGTCATCGAGATAGATATAGGGAGCGTGGCTTGACGGGTGAGTATACCCCAGCCAGTAATGGCCGTCGTAAATAAAAGAAGTTTCCAGAATCAGCTGATCGTTAAAAACTAAATACGGTATTCCTTCTGCAGGTATTTTTGCTGTCATGCTTTGGACAAATTCCTGCACCCTGGCCTCTCCTCCAAATTGGTTGATGCCACCGAAAGCGCGAACAAAGAGCTCACCTAAATACTCGATATCTGCGATCGCTTCCTCTCTGGTCAGGATTTCATTATATTTTGCACCGAACTGAGAGAATAAAAGCGCCATTTCCGGAGAATCAACATTAAGTTCAGGATAATCAATGGATTCCCGAGCTATAAACTCAATATCCTGATTCTGATTAACTATGTCAGGCAAGGCCTCCAGTGACGGGTAAAGAGTTTCGTTCTTAAATTCCAACAAATCTTCCACTTGGTGCTGGTCAAGTGTCGGCAGCTTTATCGGCTTAATCTCAGGAGTTATGCTTGTTTCAACAGGGGCTGCTGTTGTCGTTTTGACGGCTGAACTCTCCTGCGTTAGCTCGGTCGCGTTAGTTGAGCTCGGAATTGTCAGCAGTGTTTCCGTTGTAGTAGGTATGACTATTGGCGCCGGGCGACATGAACTTAAGAGCAAGGCTATTAGCAAGACTGATATGAATATTTTGCATCTTATGTTGCGCATAACTAAAGTTTCCCGTCTATATTGAATATTTCTTCACTTTAGTCTTAGTTTATTCGAAATTCAATAAATTAACACTCAAACATAAGTCTGGTGCTTATCATTCATAACAAGGAAAACTTAGGCTACTCTGATAATCAAATTCAATCCAGTTGCTCTTTGACTACAGGCAGATAAATTTCTGTAATGTATTCGTCCGCGTTTTTAGCAACAAACTGATCGATGATGTTGTAATGCACGCTTACTGAGGAAACTTCACTGCCATCTCGTTCAGCGTATTTCCTCATCAGGATAATTTTGTCATTAATATTTTCGTATTCCCCTTGATAAAAACTGCGGTATGCTTTGCCTGCAGGGATTTTTCGTATCTGTCCGATTATCTCTTCTACTGATGGAGAAAAAGAAATAAAGGACAAAAAAGAGGGCTTGTCCATGATGTATGCGCCAAATTCAATTTTCAGCGGAGTGTAATGAACTACAGTGGGGAAATAGTAAAATAATTCTGAAGGGAAGAGGCGTTGCTCGCTGCCGATGTCCACATAATCGCGCGTTGGCATTTCGACCAGTTCGATGAGGTTTAATTTCGCCTTGTAATCACTCGACTCAATGAAATCGATCTTATTCTTCAGAGCAGTGCTGTTACTCTGAAGGCGTATAACATCACGATCAAGCTGGCTCGCCTGATCGCGCAAATTTCTCAAACGTCCTTCCATAGAGACATTCTTCAGATAATCTTTTATTTCATTAAGTGAGTATCCTTGTTTCCGAAGAAATAAGATATTCGCCAGTGGATAAATCTGCTTGTATGAATAGTATCTGTAGCCGGAATCAGAGTCACGATACTGCGGTTTGAACAGACCGATCTCGTCGTAGTAGCGCAGCGTCTGAATACTGATGCCAAAGTAATTGGCCATCTCACCAATTTGCCAGCGATTTACATTATTCTCTTTACGTTCGCTTGCTAATGAATTATTATCTGAGTTCACTTTTCACTTCCAAAAATTTATGTGAGCATTTTACGAGGAGTGAGGAGGAGGCAGCGAGGCTGCTATCCCCCTCACAGGAAAATTCAATATTATTCTGCTCAATTTGGCGCATTAAATTTGATCAAGCAAAACCGATATCTTAGCGTAAGCCTTAGTGGCTTCTTCTTGTAGTTGCTCCTCAATCACCCGGGTCAATTTTCCATCCTTGAATATAACTGCACCATTGACCATAGTGAAATCAACTTCTCCGGTGACTCCCACTTTAGGGAGGAAATTGAGCAGGTCATGTGTAGCTCCTACATACTCAAGCTTTTGAATATTTATTGCGAAAAGATCCGCAGCCTGACCCTCGCCCAGCCAGCCTAATTCCGGCCTTCCCAGGGTTTTTGCTCCATTAACAGTTGCCATTTTTAATATTTCATAAGGACTTACTGAGCCGCCGCGTTCCTTGCTATGCCATGCTTGCATCAAATATGTCGTTCGCAAAGTATCAAGCAGGCTGGAGCTGTCATTTGTGGAGGAGCCATCACAACCTAAAGATATTACTGTTCCGGTTTCCTGGATGGCTTTCATATCTATGATTGGAAAACCTCCTAAGATAGCAGGAGATGGACAATGAGATACACCGGAATTATATTTTCCCAGTTTTTCGAACTCCTCCACTGTCAATTCCCAGCAATGAGCAAACCATACATCTTCACCGATGAAACCCTGCTCTTCACACCAGTCCAAAGTCCGCATGCCATATCGCTCCAGCATGCCGGCTGTTTCACCTTCTCCTAAGTGAGTGTGCATACGGACGCCATGTTTACGAGCCAACTTTGCTGCTTCGGAGAAAGTTTCAGGATAAGAATTTATGGGCTGACACGGAGCCACTACTATTTGAGTCATGGCATAGGGTTCCCTGTCATGATATTTATTGATCAGGCGTTCACAATCCTCAAGAAAACCTTCAGTAGTTTCCAGGATTTCAGGTGGTATGGGGCTGCCTTTTTCCATAGGTAGAGTATTTGCTGATCTGCCGCCAACATATCGCACTCCGATCTGTTCAGCCCCCCTGACCTGCTGATCGATCATATAGACACCGTGACCTTTAGTGTGATTGTACTGATGATCAAATGCAGTAGTGCAGCCATGTTTAACTAAATCTGCCATAGCAGTTAATGAAGAATAATACATTATTTCTTCATCTACATTAGCAAAAATCGGATAAACGCGATCCAACCATTCCATTACAGTCATTGAAGGATAATCAATTACCATGCGATTTCGTACAAATGTTTGAAAAAAGTGATGATGCGTGCCTATTAAACCAGGGTAAATAACTTTACCTGTACAGTCTATGACTTGCGCCTGATCATCTTCCAAACCTTTGCCGATTTGCAAAATCCGAGGTGAATCAATAAGTACGTCGCAGTTTTCGTATACCGTGTCATCGCAATCACATGTAACTATCGCATGCACATTTTTTAATAAAGTTTTTGACATATGTCCTCCAAAATGTAGTTGTATCTTTCGTTATATCTATATAAACTCAGCCATTGGTCGAGAGTTTAATGTACTTTATTTCCGGTCTCCGCCATAATCCGGCCTGCCTTTTGAACAGCGCGAATAATATGCTCATGAGCCCCGCAGCGGCAGAAATTACCGGCCAATCCTACTTTTATCTCTTCACGACTTGGATACGGATTTTTTCTCAGCAGGGCTAATGTAGAAAGAATCATACCGGGGGTGCAAAAACCGCACTGGACTGCCCCTTCTTCAATAAAAGCTTCTTGTATGGGATGCAGTTCTGTTCCGTTACTTAGTGCTTCGATTGTCGTAACACTTCTTCCATCAACAAGTTCGGCTAATAAAAGACAAGAGGTCGTGGGCTCACCGTCGAGCAAAATCGTACAAGCCCCACACTCACCTACTTCGCAACCCCGTTTGGTTCCGGTTAAACGGAAGCGCTCACGAAGAAGATCAAGCAATAGTTCTCCCGGCTCAACCTCAATCTCAACATTTTTTCCATTCAATTCAAAAGAAATTTTCTTCATAAAGAACTCCTTGCTTCGTCATAACATTCGCTAATTGCCCTTTTGGCGAGCTGCCGTATAAGATTTAAACGGTATTCCTTGGAGGCACGCCAG
>JAQWBU010000057.1 GCA_028706195.1 Eubacteriales bacterium | reverse complement strand
TGCGATACTCGCCATGACCCGGTATGAAAAACTTCGGCCGGACCAGACGATTGATCAGTAAGAGCTCGTCACGGAAAGCATGCCCCGAAGCGTGTACATCTGCCAGGGTATGGTAGATAACATCCGCCCCCTGGCGGAACAAGGCGTCGATCACCTTATAAATAGCCGTTTCATTTCCGGGGATCATCGAAGAAGAAAGCACAACAGTGTCGCCCATCATTATCTCAACGCTGCGATGTTCGGAAAAAGCCAGTCTGGTCAAGGCTGCCATTGGTTCGCCCTGGCTGCCGGTGGTCAGAAGTACCAACTGCTCCGGTGGGTAATTATCAAGCTCATTGAGATTGATTATTGTTTTCGGATCATAGTCAATGTAGCCTAGCTCAGTGGCTGCAGAGAAAGCGTTCAGCATGCTGCGGCCAAGAATCAGGACTTTGCGGTTATATTTCTCCGCTGCGGTGATGACTTGTTGCAGACGCCAGACGTTGGAAGCGAAGGTTGTGATTATTATTCGCCCACTGGCATTGGCGAAGATCTCTGAGAAGGCGTCACCGACTTTAGATTCTGACATGGAATGTCCTTCGCGCTCAATATTGGTGCTGTCTGAGATCAAAGCGAGTATTCCCTGGTTGCCCAGTTCGGCAAAGGTGCCCAGATCTATCGGGTCTCCTTTAATAGGTGTATAGTCGACTTTAAAGTCTCCGGTTACAATTACGGTCCCGACAGGGCAGCGCAAGGCGATTGAAGCTGCATCCGGTACTGAATGATTGATGTGAATAAAACGCAAGGAAAACTTTCCGGCATCAACTACGTCTCCGGTTTTAACCTGACGCAAATCCGCTTTAGCCAAAAGCTTTTTATTTCGACTTTCCAATTTGTTTTCAATCAGTTTAATAGTCAGTGGTGTGGCGTAGACAGGAACATCGAATTCGTCGATGAACCAGGGAATTGCGCCGATATGGTCCTCATGCCCGTGAGTTATAAACAAGCCCTTTATTTTGTGACGATTCTCGCGCAGGTAGGTAAAGTCCGGGATGATTACATCAACTCCCAGCATATCGCTATCCGGAAAACCCATGCCGCAGTCCACGATGACAATCTCATCTTCGTATTCGAAGACGGTCATGTTTTTGCCGACTTCGTGCATGCCGCCAAGCGGTATAACACGCAGGGGCTGTTCTCTTGATTCACCTGTCACATCCGAATCATTGCGGTACGGACGTCTCAAGTTTTGATTTTTCTTTTTTTTGCGGGAAGTTTTTCCCGGTGAATTGCTCATAATTTCTCCATATTTCTATTGTTTACGGAAAACTGTAACAGTTACAGTCTCCGATTATTCGTCATTAACATCATACTATGGTATATTTTAAAAGCATTTGTCACAAGTGTATGGGGAAAAGATTCGATCGGGGCTTGAAATAACCGCTTTCATCGTGATACAATACGCTTTGTTCGCAAAGAAATAGGAGGACTGGCTGTGCCTAACATAAAATCATCAGAAAGACGCGTTCGCTCTAACGAGCGTAAGGCAGAATATAACAAGAGAATCAGGTCGGAGCTTAAGACAGTGGTCAAGAAAGCTATCAGCGCCAAGGAACAGGATCTCGTCAATCAGGACGATCTTGTGAAACAGGCGCAACAGAAGCTGGATCAAGCTGTGACGAAGGGCATTATTCATAAGAATACAGCTGCTCGCCGCAAAGCTCGTATTGCACGGACCCAAGCTCTGGCAGAATAGCAGTATTGCTTTAGTGCTTTTCCGGAAACATTTCCGGAAGACACAAGATCAAGCGCAATAGGCCCTGGCGAGGGTCTTTTTTGCGCTTTTTTTATTAATTATTAACATGCTATAATTACTGCACGAATAAGATTGGATGGTACAACAAATGAAAATAAGCAAGGGATATATTGTCAGCGGAACACTGCTTGGCTTAGCCCTGTCATTAATTGTCTTTGTTCTGGGATACTCCTTTATAATTTTGAATAACATACACTACACCGATCAGGGGGAAACCATTCCGATTGAAACTAATCTTGATCAGATAGAAGCTCCTGATAATATGAAAGAAGGTATGAAAATACCGGTATTCAGAGAAGATAAAGTATGGAATGTGCTTTTGATCGGCTCGGATGCTGCCGACGGTGGCGCCTATGGGCGCTCAGACGCTATGATTTTGATGACCGTCAACGAAAAGACCGGTAATATTCATTTAACCTCTCTGATGCGTGCTATTTATGTCAGTATCCCCAATGAACCCGATCCCCGATATGCAAATAACTACTCACCAAACTATATGCTGAATGCTGCTCACACCTGGGGCGGACCTGAACTCTTACTCAAAACCGTGCAGAGGAATTTCCGTGTTGACGTGCCGAAGTATGTTGCAGTAGATTTTAATGGTTTTACGGAAGTTATTGATGCCATCGGGGGCGTTACGATCAACTTAACTCAGGCGGAAGCCAGTTATCTCGGCATGTCTGCGGGGCCACAGTGGATGAATGGCGCCAAGGCTCTTGAGTATTCCCGCATCCGTAAACTCGACAGTGATTTCTATCGTATGGGCAGGCAAAGAACTGTCATAGCTGCAATCATCGATAAAATGCGTACGGTTGACGTGGTGACTCTTGCCAAGACAGCTGAGGCAATTGCTCCTTCGCTTAGCACCAATTACAGCAGAGGCGAATTACTCGGAATTATCAGCAGGGCGCCCACTTATCAGAAATATGGCATGGACGAACTGATGCTGCCGGTAGAAGAATACGATGCCATGGTTTATATCAATGGTATGGAAATGTATAATATTGACTGGTCACGCAATATAAATGCATTGCACGAACACATGAGCCGATAGTGAAGTCATGTTGATCCTCGGTATCGATCCCGGATATGCAATTACAGGTTTTTCCCTGCTGTCTTATGGTGATAATCGCTTTAAAACCATAGATTACGGAGTTGTGCGTACGGAAGCCGGTACACCCTTTCCGGAGCGTCTTCTGGCTATTGATCAGGCAATACAGGCCCTGATTGAGAAGTACAAGCCGACCTGTATGGCGGTGGAGGAAATTTTCTTCAGCCGCAATACGACTACTGCCATAGGCACCGCTCAGGCAAGAGGAGTGGCGGTTGTCGCCGGAGCCAGAGCGGGAATACCAGTATTTGAATACACACCGATTCAAGTGAAGAAGGCAGTGACAGGTTACGGCCGCGCCGATAAGGAACAGGTGCAGTACATGGTGTGTCAACTCTTAAGTTTGCGTCAGATTCCCCAGCCGGACGATGCGGCAGACGCTTTGGCGGTTGCCATTTGCCACGCGCACTCCGGGAATCGTTCTGATGCTTTAGCAGTTGGAAATCACTTATTTGATTAGAAAGATCAGGATATGATAGCTAGAGTTAACGGCAAGGTACTTCAAAGAAAAAACGATTCAGTTGTTGTCAATCTGAATGGCCTTGGCCTGCGTATTGAATCCGCTCCACGAATAATTGCACAGATGCCACCTGCAGGTGAGGAGGTGGCGTTATACACTCACTTGCATGTAAGAGAGAATGAACTGACTTTGTTCGGCTTTAAACTGGAAGAAGAGATGCATCTGTTTTCTCTTCTGATCACGGTGAGCGGTATAGGCCCTAAAATTGCTTTGCAGATCTTGGAAGCGCTGGATCCCAGCACTTTCGCTCTGGCTGTTTTGCAGGGAGATATCAGCAGTCTGACTCAGGCTAAGGGTATCGGAAAAAAAGGCGCAGAGCGCATCATTTTGGAATTGAAAGACAAGGTTGCCAAGAGTGAATTTGCTGCCGAAGCGGAATCACTGGTCAGGCCTGATCAGCTTGCCGGTGACACTGCTGTTAAGGATGCTGTTAACGCTCTGGTTGTTCTGGGCTATTCCGCCAAAGAAGCTGAAGCAGCTATTAAGAGCATTGCAACTACTGAGGAAGATGATGTGGAAAGCCTCTTGCGCAAAGCATTGCGGAACTTGTCCAAATGGTAAGGAATGTATCAGGTATTTTTGAAGAAGCGGGATTGAGGAATATATATGTATGAAATTTTCAGCCAGATGGATCAGGACAATGAATCTTTTGTTGACGAGCGCCTGCTTTCGCGTAAAACCATCAGGTCAGATGGAAAAGAAGAAGGTCTCCGGCCAACACGCTTAGAAGAATACTTCGGTCAGGAAAAGATCAAAGAAAATATCAGGATATCGATTGAAGCTGCCCGGGCGAGGGAAGAGGCTCTGGATCACGTGCTCCTCTATGGCCCTCCCGGACTTGGCAAAACCACTCTGGCAGGGATTATCGCGCAGGAGATGAATGTCGAAATGCGAATAACATCCGGGCCGGCCATTGAGAGACAGGGTGATCTGGCGGCGCTATTAACTAATCTACAAGATAAGGACGTGCTTTTTATCGATGAGATTCATCGCCTCAACCGCAGTGTGGAAGAAATTCTCTACCCGGCTATGGAAGATTACGCACTGGATCTCATTATCGGCAAAGGGCCTTCCGCACGCTCAATACGCCTTGATTTGCCTAAGTTTACTCTGGTGGGCGCAACGACCAAAGCGGGATTACTATCTTCACCTTTGCGCGACCGCTTTGGCATGATTTACCGCCTTGATTTATACAATGAGAATGAGATCGCGCAGATTCTCTTGCGAAACGCAGCCCGACTCGACGTGGGCATTGATGAGGATGGCCTCACACTGCTCTCCAGCAGATGCCGCGGCACGCCGCGCGTAGCTATTCGTTTATTGCGCCGCATGCGCGATTTTGCACAGGTGCGCGGAGACAACGTGATCAATCGCGAGATCTGCGAGTTGGGTCTGAAAGCACTGGAGGTTGATGAGATTGGACTTGATTCCACTGATCTCATGCTGATGCGCACTATGGCTACTATGTACAATGGCGGTCCCGTGGGTCTTGACACCATGGCTGCCGTTACCGGTGAGGATTCCACAACTATTGAAGACATTTATGAACCTTATCTGATGCAGTTAGGTTTTTTGATTAAGACTCCGCGCGGACGTGTTTTGACACAGCAGGGTTTTGCGCATCTGGGGCTGGACTATCCGAAAAATGGCGTAATGCAGACCAACGGCAAGCAGGTTACTTTGCAGGATGTCATGAATTGGGACTGCACCGAGACTTTGCCGGAGGACGAGGTGGCTGATGACGAAAAATAAGCTCTTGCTTCATATTTGCTGCGGACCTTGTGCGATGGCTCCGCTGGAACTGTTGCAGGCAGCAGAACGCGACTGTGAGCTCTTTTTCTTCAATCCGAATATTCATCCCTCCGTCGAGTGGTCCCGGCGCCTGGACAATGCCGTCAGAGCGGCAGAGCATTATGAACTGCCGCTGCATATTTTACCCGGTATTGATGTAGAAACCTGGCGTGAGCGGGCTGCCGATGGCAAGGAACGCTGTAAGTTCTGTTATGAGACTCGTATGATGAAAACAGCGGAATATGCCGCCAGCAATGGATTCGACAGTTTCAGCACCAGCCTGCTTGTCAGCCCCTATCAGGACCGGAAGGCTATTATCAGAGCCGGTGAAGTCGCAGCTGCGGCTTATGGCCTGGAATTCGAAGCGTATGACTGGCGTGACTACTACCGTCACGGTCAGGATCTGGCGCGGGATCTGGGTCTCTACCGACAGAAATACTGCGGCTGTATCGTTTCTTTGGAAGATTCAAAGTTCTACGAGAAAATCTGCGCAGAGCACGCCCGCCTAATCTAGCGTCCAAGCCCTATTCAACTTTTTTCAAATTAGCAGGGTCGAGCGGATAGACCAGGACTGTCCGAAAATTATCGTATAGTACATGTCCGGGTTTAGCACCTCTGGGTCTCCAGACGTGACGCGTTTCAGTATAATCCACTGAAGTCTTGGCGCCACCGGCCCGGTTAGTGCCCGCAAACCAGGCTGCCAGTCCGGCAGCTTCCAGAATCGTCTGTTCCGGAATTTCCTGACCTTCAGCCATGATGAGAACATGCGCTCCCGGGGCATCTTTAATGTGAAACCAGAGATCATCCTTACGTGCCTGACGCAGAGTGAGACGGTCATTTTGCTTGTTGTTTCTGCCCACGACAATATTTAAATTATCACTTGAGAAAAAGCGGCGCGGAGCTAATGCATGCTGAGTGCCCTTATCCGTCTGCTTTTTCGATTTCTGCGTCTGTTTGTATTGTGCTGAACGGCGACGTTTGCTGGCCGGCCTTCCAGGTTCCTGACGAAGACTGTCGTCCTGCTCCTTTTGTGAACGGGTGGGCTTTTCATCAGACAGTTCATCTTCAATTGCCAGCAGATCATCAAAGTCTGAAGCGCAGTTGAGATTGACTTTGATCGATTCCAAATACGCCAACTGAGCAGCATCCTGACTCAGCAGTTTCTCCGCCTGCCCGAGCCGGCGTTTGTTGCGAGCGTATTTGTCGAAATAACGATTGGCATTATCCGCTGGCGAATACTGTGGATCAAGCTCTATTTCAATTTCCTTATTTTCATCGTAATAATTAGACACGATGACGTTGCTGCGGGAATCTTTGATCCTGTGTAAATTGCTTAGCAGGAGCTCACCGTAGAGCTTGTACAACTCGGCCTCTTTGCCTCTGGCGCGGTCCTCTTCATGAAGTTCACGCTTTCGTTCGGCCTTTCTTATTTTTTCTTCCAGCACGCTGTTCAGGGCTTGTTTTTTCGTTTGGAAGTCCTTAACTGTTTTAATCTGAACATAATATTCGCTGACAGCGTCCATCGCAGTAGCGAAAGAATCAAAGTAGGGGAGATGCTTCAGGCGAATACTGTGGACGTCTACTAAATGCCGTTCAGAATTACTGACGGAATCATCGTAGTAAAGGGCCGGGAAAATATGATCTCCACTGATTTCCTGACACATATCAATTAAAGCGAGGCGCAGTTTTTCTTGTTCGGCTTCACTCAGTCCCGCGAAAACGCGTTCACTGTTCAGGCCTGCCCGATAGGCCGTTTCGCGGCCAAGTGCCGGGGAGAAACCGGCAATGTTTTTATAAACAGCCTTTGATAAATCGTCATTGGCTTTCTGTTGTTGAAAAATATCCGCTACTGAAAGCTCATCCACTTCATCCGGCAGCAATTTATTCTGAGGAGGCGGAGCCACGTAGGGGTGAGCCGGCAAAGTTTCCCGATAACGATTAACGGAGTGGTCTACATGACGCAGAGCAGTGTGAATTACTCCGTTTCGGTTCACGAGGATGATGTTGCCCACCCGACTCATAAACTCAACAATTAAGCGCTTTTCAGTCAGATCTCCCAAATCGTCCATCGCTTCGAAGCTGAAATCGAGGATGCGTTCGTAAGGTGGAGAGTTCACCGCGATCAGTCTCGATCCCAATAGATATTTACGCAAAGTGAGCACAAAAGCCGGGGGTGGATTGAGACTTTTCAGTTTCAGATTGACTCCATACTGTAATTCGGGCAAAGAAGGATTACTTCCCAGAAGAAGCTGAGTTTTCTGCCCCCGATTGTAAAAGGAAAGCACGATTGTATGCCGGTCGCTCATGATAATGCGCTCCAGCTTGGCTCCCTCCAGCTCGCGATTCAACTCGCTGCGAATACTTTTCATTACAATCCCGTCAACGGGCATAAAAAACTTCCTTTCTCTCTGAAAAACGACGCATTTCAGTGTATCATGAATGAACTAAGGAGCAAGAAACAATGGCAAATAAATCCAATAAAAAAAGATCCAAAACAAAGAGTAATGGCGGTGCAGACCGCTTCAAATCCTTTATGCGCAGTCCATCCGGAATCTGGATCGGCACAATTTTACTAATTGCGATCCTGCTCAGCTTTAATGCTCTGGTGGCGGGCGGAAGTTTGGAAATTTTTCTGGGTCTCAACGCTTTAGAGATGATCATAGCGGCGATTGTTATCTGGCTAATCTTGCTGCGGCGTCGTACAGAATAAGGAAGCATACGCGGCTGCGTATGCTTCCCGATAATTTCTTATTACGCATGAGAGTCGGTCTTATGCGTTTCCTTTATATATCACAGCCGGCATTTCGGCGATTTTCCAGCAGTGCATTGATTTTTAATGTTGGGTCGATGAGTGAGGATATGGAAGCGTTATGGTTCATCGCATCAATCAGCAGAGCAACAAATTTCGCCATATTTACATCTATGTACCAAGGTGCTGCCAGAAGCTCAGGTGAGCGATAGATCAGGTTGGTGCAAAGTACGTTGTTGATTACTCCGTCTTCATAAGCTCTGTCAAACTCCTGTAAACCGTCGGTGAAAAGACCAAATGTGGCGATGCAGAAAATCTTTCTGGCTCCTCGCTCCTTTAGCTTTCGCGCCAGTTCAATCATGGATTCACCGGAGGATATCATGTCGTCTATTACCAGCAAATCTTTGCCTTCAACGGAATCGCCCAGGAATTCATGCGCAATAATCGGATTGCGTCCATTTTTCACTACGGTATAATCACGGCGCTTGTAGAAAGTTCCCAGCGGTAAGCCCAGCATAGAGCTGTAATACATGGATCTGTATATCGCGCCTTCATCCGGTGATACCACCATGGTATCTTCCGGACTGATGGTGAAGTCAGGCAATCTGTTAAAAAGGGCTTTCAAGACCTGATAGGTTATAGGCACGTTTTCGAAGCCGCTGGTGGGTGCTGCGTTGGCTACGCGATCGTCATGAGCGTCAAAAGTAATAAAATTGCTCACACCTAAATTGGTCAGCTCGATCAGCATGTTAGCGCAGTCCAGTGATTCGCGCGCATTCCGGCGGTGCTGACGACCCTCGTAAAGATACGGCATGATTACGTTGATACGTCTAGCCTTTCCTGAGGCTGCCAGGATGACGCGCTTTAAATCCTGATAGTGATCGTCAGGGCTCATATGGTTATCTATACCGCGGAGGTTATAGGTGGCAGTGTAATTCGTTACATCGCAGAGCAGATAGAGATCATGTCCTCTGATAGTGTTTTCGATGACTGCTTTGCCTTCTCCTGAAGAAAAACGGAAAGTGTTGACCGGAATGTGATAGTCCTCTCTCATAAAACCGATACTGTCTTCTGCTTCAGGTGCCGTTTCCAGATATTCTTCGCGCCTTTGAACAAGATAACCGTTTACCAGATTTGAAAAATCACGTGCGCCCTTCAGTCCAATCAGTCCGATGGGGCCAAGAGGAGGCATGGGATTGTTTCCGTACTGGTCATATTTGAAGTAATTCTTGTCGTTACGAGACTCGAATTTGTTTTGATTCATTTTTACCATCCTTCTATAAATGTGACTATTTGTCGATTAAACTAAATGTCATAAAAAGATAATTGACGTTTATACACTGTAGACTCGGCTCTATGGCTCAATTCCTTGTGTCTGTGTACCAGAGACTTGACTTTTTCTGCAGGTGCCATGAGCTTTGACAAAGAAGCATCATGGTTAAGTGCGTTGATCAGTTGAGCGATATCATCCGCCATCGGGACAGGAGTATACCAGGGAGCCGATA
>JAQWBU010000056.1 GCA_028706195.1 Eubacteriales bacterium | reverse complement strand
GGACTGGAATCTTGTATCAAACTCTGTGTTCGCTGTACCGGCATCAAGAGAGGAACAACAACAAATAGGGGTCTTACTAAATAACCTCGACAGCCTTATCACCCTTCATCAACGTAAGTTAAATAAGACAAAAGCTTTCAAAAAATCTTGTCTTTACGAGATGTTTCCCGCAGAAGGACAGCGTAAGCCTAAGCGAAGATTGCCTGGCTTTACTGATGACTGGGAACAGCGTAAGCTCGGAGATATTGGTAAAGCTCACTCTGGAGTAGGTTTTCCCGATGCAGAACAAGGTGGGGTAATCGGGATACCGTTCTTCAAAGTATCCGATATGAACTTAGCCGGCAATGAGAATGAAATGACTGTTGCTAATAACTATGTTACAGCAGAGCAGATCGCTGTTCACAGGTGGTCGCCTATTACGGAATTGCCAGCTATTTTCTTTGCAAAGGTTGGAGCTGCTGTGATGCTAAATCGCAAGCGTTTATGCCGTTTTCCGTTCCTTTTAGACAACAACACAATGGCATATTCCCTCAGCTCAACGAAGTGGGACGCAGACTTTGCAAAGGCTCTGTTTGGAACAGTTGATTTGACTTCCTTGGTTCAAGTTGGAGCGTTACCGTCCTACAATGCCGGTGATGTTGAATCAATGGAAATATATCTGCCAAGCATTTTAGAACAAGAGCAAATCGGTGCTTATTTCAGCCAGCTTGACAACCTTATCACCCTTCATCAACGTAAGTTAGATAAATTAAAAGCCTTTAAGCAGGCCTGCCTTAATGAGATGTTTGTATAAGGAGATACAAGAATGAACTATAACGTCAAAGATGCCTCAGAAAGAGCCTTCCAACAAAATTTCGTCAATGAATTAATGAAATATAAATGGGAAACACCTGATGCTCTTGATGGCAACCAGCGTAAGGTAACAGTCGAGGATCTGATTACTCACTGGCGCTCTGAGCTTAACCGCATTAATGCAGATCAACTTGAAGGAGTCCCTTTGACGGACTCTGAGTTTAACCAGGTTATGGCTAAGGTTAAACAAATAAATAGCAGCTATGAGGCAGCAAAATTACTCGCAATTGAGGACAACAAAGGCAAAATTGACGGTATTTATCGGGATAAGAACCCACGAGTAAAACGCAACCAGATTACTCTAACAATCTTTAAGAAAGCGGAAGTGTCCGGAGGGGATTCTTCTTACCGTGTAGCTAGGGAAGTTGAAGGAAAGTACGGCCATCGCTTTGACATCATTTTATTAATTAACGGTTTGCCACTTATCAATATCGAACAAAAACGTTCTGATCAGACTTTGAACTATGCTTATCAACAGTTTAAACGCTACTATGAGGCAGGTGAGTTCAATAACGAATTCTTGGCCTTTTCTCAGATGATGGTCGTTGTTTCGGAGATAGAAACAAGGTACTTTGCCACACCAAAGTCTCTTAATGACTTTAACCCACTCTTTTCCTTCCATTGGTCTGACTTTAATAACACTCCCATTAACGATTGGCGCGAAGTAGTGCGACAGTTTCTTTACGTGCCAATGGCTCATCAAATGGTTGGTGATTATCTGATCATTGATGAAGCAATTGAAGAAAAAGACAGAAAACATATGCTTATGCGTCCATATCAAGTACACGCACTAAGAGCAGTTGAAGGTGCAGCATTTGGTAAAGACAATGAGGATGGGATTAAGCATGGTGGTTATGTCTGGCACACAACGGGGTCAGGAAAAACGATCACCAGCTTTAAAACAGCACTGTTTCTTTCAACAAGAGTAGGATTCGATAAAGTAATCTTTCTGGTGGACAGACGAGAGCTGGATAAGAACACAAGCGAAAAATTTAAAGCTTATTCAGCATATGAACCAGTCATGGTTGACGAAACGAAGTCAACTTATCAGTTAAAGCAGCGCTTGAAGGATCAAGCGCGCGGTATCGTAGTTACTACGACCTTTAAATTGAATTCACTAGTCAAAGAATGCCTGGAAAATGATGATAAACACCTGAAAAATAAGAAGCTGGTCTTTATAATTGATGAAGCTCATCGAACAACAATGGGGCAGATGATGGGAATAATTCAAGAATATTTCAAGAAAAATGCTCTTTTCTTCGGTTTCACTGGTACCCCTCTTTTTGAAGAAAATCAAGTTTCAGGGATGATTAATCAGAAAAGTGAAGTGATCAACACTACGGAAAAATTATTTGGCCCCTTGTTACATGAATATACTATCGATGAAGCGATCAGAGACGGCAATGTTCTTGGTTTTCACGTAGATTACATTAATACCGGAGAGTTTAGCAGTTACGAGCAGCTTAAAGCAGAACTGACCGAGAGAGAACTGAGCGAGCATCCGGACAAGTCAGTTAAAGAAGTGCAACGAGAAGTGGCTGGCATGACAAATGCAGATATCGAACGTTCAGCTGCTTTAAAAGACATTCTCATTTACCAGGACGAGACTCATATTCCTCGTGTTGTCAGTGAGATCCTTGACAATTGGGAACCTCAGTCTCAGAAACGTAAATTCAACGGTATATTGACCTGTGCCTATAAACATAGGGTAGTAGATTATTATCAGGAGTTTAAAAAACAATTAGCGGAACGTGATCAGACATTGAATGTTGCGATGACCTTTAGCGCTGGTAACGAAAATGACCCGGAACGCGTCTCTAAAGATATCATTGAAATGATGTTTACAGATTATGCCAGCTACACCGGAATAAAATTTATTCCCGGCGATCTGCGTAACGGGGAAGATGCCTATTTTGCCAATCTGATCTCGCGTTTCACAAATGGCGGAAGTAAGGATAACCCCAAGAATGTAGACCTAATCATCGTGGCGGAGCAACTTTTAACCGGTTACGATTCCAAAATGCTTAATACTCTCTATGTCGATAGACCACTCCAGCTACAAGGCTTAATCCAGGCCTATTCAAGAACAAATAGAGTTCTGGATTCAAGTAAGGAATTCGGTTCAATAGTAAATTTCCAATACCCGGCAATAACCCGTGAAGCGGTTGAGAAAGCTCTGGCTCTGTACAGCAGTGGTGGCAGCAGCAGTCGTGCAATAGTTGATGTGTATGATGTAGCCGTCAGAAGACTGAAAATAGCTGTTACAGATATGAGAAAAATTCTATATGACCCTACAAAGTGGGCTGAGCTCAAAGGACATGAAGAGAAACAAGAAGAGTTCAATTCTGCTTTCAAGGCAGCTTTAAGACAACTTAACACCGTTAAGCAATATTATGAATTTGAGTGGAATGATGAGCTTTTCGGTATCGACGAACATACGTGGCACCAATATGTAGGAGCATATAAGAATCTAAACCCAAGAGTAACGACCGAGGAGAATGAGATAAAAGAACTCATAGGCCAAACAATGTTGATAGATTCACACCCTATTGATTTGCCTTTCATTCTAAAGCTCATCGACCATGAAATTAATAAAGAAACAGATGTGCAAGTTGTTGATGCAGAATCACAGAGGATTATTTACGAACAAATTGCAGAATTAAGTAATATGGGTGACGATCGCCAAGCTAAACTTTTGAAGACTTTTGTTGATACTTATCTAATTCCTGGTCTTTTGCCCAGCTCAGTCAAATTTGACGATGCATTTGGAGAATGGAAAAAACAGGAGCAAAAACACGAAATCTCGAAATTTGCTGATGATTGGGGTGTGGACGAGGAAATACTCAGTAAAGCATCTCAACAATACTCAGTTAACAATGTTTCCTACGTACCTTATAGCGAAGAATTATTAGATAGTGTGAACCCCAGGCTTGCCAATTTTAAACATAAAAGTACTCTAGTTCACAATATGAAGCTAACAGAAACATTACCTTTGTTTTTGGAAGAGATGGAAGAAAAGTACAGCGTTTGAAAAAATTAACCCAACTTTGGTGCCGGTGGCCGGACTCGAACCGGCACGGGGTTACCCCCATCGCATTTTGAGTGCGACACGTCTGCCAATTCCATCACACCGGCATTTAGTTGTAAAAGAATCGTCTCCCGCAGGAGACGATTCTTCATGGTGGGGGAAGATGGATTCGAACCATCGAAGTCGTCGACAACAGATTTACAGTCTGCCCCCTTTGGCCGCTCGGGAACTCCCCCATGTAAAAAAATGATATTGTGGTGGGCCATCAGGGACTTGAACCCCGGACCGACCGGTTATGAGCCGGCTGCTCTGACCGACTGAGCTAATGGCCCGCGCAATCATTTTGACGGCAACAAACAGAATTATAAGTAAGATAACGGGGTCTGTCAAGCCGTTAATTTTTTGGCTGTGGCTAATCTTTTGCCTTCTAACATTGTTAAAGATAGTTCAGTATACTGTATAATCATTCTGAATTTAGCGGGCGAGGAGCCTGTCAGTGAAAAGAGGTCATGTATAGTGAGAAAAGCTTATGTTTTGGGCGTTAATTATTATATCGGTTTAAGTGTGCTCAGATGTTTAGGCCGTGAGGGTGTACCAACAGTGGCCTGCGACTACGATACCAAAGCATATGGCCTGAAGTCCAAATATATCAGCGAGAAATTACTTGTGCCCGATTACAAGGTGGACAGCCGTGGCCTCCTGGATGCTCTGCTGGCGTCCGCAGCAAAGGAAGAAGAAAAGCCGCTGCTTTTTCCCTGTCATGACAATTATGTGCATTTTATGGACCTTTACTTTGACGAGCTGAAAGAGTATTTTCTCTTCCCGCAGACAATTAAAGGACTGGGCAGCCGCTGCAGCGACAAGAAAGCGCTCGCTAAACTGGCGCAGGAACACGGTGTCCCTGCACCGCCCTCACTCGACATAGACGAAGACAATCTGACGGAGAGAGTAGCATCAGAACTAGGTTATCCCTGCATTATCAAACCTGATGACTCGCCATCCTTTGTAGCAAAGTTTCGCAAAAAAGTTTTCACCATAGCGGATGAGTCGGAGCTGACAGCAGCTGTCCGCCAAATTCAGGAAGCAGGATTTACCGCCCAGGTGCAAAAGATCATCAAAGGCTTTGACGATCACATGCATACCTATGACGTCTACGTCGATCAGAAGGGGCAGATCAGTCACATGATGACGGGGCAGAAGAAACGGCAGTGGCCGATTAATTTCGGAGCCAGCACTTTTATTGTCCAGAAATATATGCCAAAATTACATAGCATCGGCGGACCTTTTTTGCAGACGATCGGCTGGCGCGGCTTCGCGGAAATTGAGTTTAAGAGGGAAGAGGGGACGGATGATTTCTACCTGATTGAAATCAACACCCGCACCACAAACTTCAACTCCATGATCGCTGCCTGCGGGATAAACATGCCCTATGTCGCTTACCGGGACCTCTCGGGTGACCCCTTGCCGGACAAGCACATTGAGGAAGATCTGAACGAAGCTTTCCGCTATCGATATGAAGATATTTTCGCCAAGAGAGCATATCGGAAAAGCGGACAATTAAGCCGAAAGCAAATACGGGCTCAGGAACGTGGCTATCATGTCACGGAAGCACTGTTTGCCCGCGACGACATCAAGCCCTGGCTTTATTTTTGGCTCGGCAAAATGAAAAGACTAGTGACAAGGTGGCATAGATAATGAAGAAACTCGGAATAATAGGCGGCATGGGTCCTCTGGCCGGCTGTGAATTTTATAGAATGCTGATCGAGGCAACTCCTGCCAGGCGCGATCAGGATCACTTCGACGTGATCCTCTCAGGTCACGCCAGCATTCCGGATCGTACAGAAGCAGTGGAAAGCGGGGACAGCTCACAACTTATTGCTGCAATATCTGAGGACATTCAGCTCTTTGAACAAAACGATATCAGCCTCATAGCCATACCATGCAACACCAGTCATACCTATTATGAAGAGTTGCAGGAGCTGAGCTCCATACCGATTTTCAACATGGTCAAAAACGCTGTCAAAAAGCTTAAAGAGGAGGCTCCGGACAGACAGGTGACACTCTTTTCAACCCGGGGTACCTATAAATCAGGCGTTTATCTGCGTTATGCAGAAGCGCTGGGGCTGGATCTGCGTTACCCGGAGGAAGCGGATCAGGAACTGGTCATGCGCTCCATATACCATGTTAAAGGGACTCAGGAGACACGAATTCCGCAGCTAGATCCGCTGCTCGACAAATACACAGCAGAAGGCGGCCTGGTCTTATTCGCCTGCACAGAGCTTTCGGTATTGGAAATTCCTGAAAAATACTGCAATAACGTAGCCGATGCCATGATGATGATGGCACTGGGCGTTGTGGATTTGATGAAAGCCGGCGAAGAGGACTTTGAAAAACTGCTGCCTTCCTTTGTAGGCTCTGCCGTCTGATCAACATTTGACGTAGAGGTGCATTACATTTAGAATAGATTAGCTCTTTATCGAGGTGTAGCGCAGTTGGTAGCGCGCTTGCTTTGGGAGCAAGATGCCGCAGGTTCGAGTCCTGTCACCTCGACCACTTGCCTCTGAAGCTTATTTTCAGAGGCATTATTTATATTAGAAGCTTTCTTTCTGCTCTGAGAGGAGAGGCACTATGACATTCGACGACCTGAAAAGCAAAAACTTTTTCACACTGGCTCCCGATTCACCGCTCAGTGAATTTTTGCTGAGTTTTGAGTACCCCTGGCAGGCTTTACCCGCGATTAAGGAGTTTGTCCTGGCGCTGCAGCAGAAATTGTCACCGGACGATTATTATGAATATGAGCCCGGTGTGTTTCTGGCAAAATCAGTTAAGCTCTATTCCCATGTCACTCTGATCGCTCCCACAATTATCTGCGACAATGTGGAAATCAGGCCCGGCGCTTTCATCCGCGGAAACGTATATGTCGGTCCGGGCAGTGTGGTGGGTAACTCCACTGAGGTTAAGAACAGCATCTTCATAGACCATGTGCAGGCCCCGCATTACAATTACGTCGGCGACAGCATACTGGGTAGCGGCACACACCTGGGCGCTGGCGTCATCACCTCCAATCTGCGCGCCGATGGAGCAAACATCTTTGTACGCTCGGAAGCCGGAAATATTGCAACACATCTTCGTAAATTCGGCGCTATAACAGCGGAAAAGGTGGAAGTAGGCTGTAACGCAGTCTTGAACCCGGGAAGCATGATAGGTGCAAAAAGCCAGATTTATCCTTTGTCTTCCGTCAGGAAACACGTACCTCCCCATTCCATTCACAAGCAGGACGGTCAAATAGTACCTTTTGTTTATGATCAGGATCGGGACGTGTTAAAATAGAAGACACTTATGATTATCGCATTGCTTATCTTTTTCATCGCTACTGTTTTTCTCATGTGGCAGGGGACATTGTCCCTCACTTTCGGCCTTTTGCTAAGCATAGGTTCGGCAGCCGGCTTGCTCTATATTTTTATCAAGAATGCGCGCCTGTCACTGAATCTGCAAAAAGCGACAAAAAAGTATAAAGCTAAATGGGTGGGAGCCGTTGCGATCGTGTCCGGCTTATCGACCGCCCTCAGCAGCGACAGCATGCTGCTGCTCAACCGGCGTGACGAACTGATCATAGATGGACCATACCGCAGCATCACCTTACCGCTGGAATCAATTGAGAGCATTGCCGTTCTCTATGGAGACAGCATCATGCGCAACAGTGACCGCGATCTGTCCGAGATGCTCGATTTAGGAATGCTGCCGAACTTTTCCTATATCAGAGCGTACCTGAAGCGAAACCCGCAGGCGAAGCGCCAAAGATTTATTCTGCTTAAACCGTTCGCCACCTCCGATGAGATTGAACGTTCCGATATGATTGTTTTAGTTGAAGGTTCAGCCCTCTCGAACTTACGGGCACTTTTGAACAGACCGGAAATTGCCTCGATTGCGCGGGTGCTGGACAAGAGAAGCGGTAGGAAAAACAAAAAAAAGCCTCAAGTCAGAAGAGAAGTAAGAGAGAATAAGAGGGAAGACGCGAAACCGCGCCGATCCATAATAAATGAAAATATCTCTGTACAAAACACCGGTACCCATGAGATCTGGGCAGGCAGTGATTACAGAGATAAAGGAGTATACGACAATGACAGTAAATCCCGATAAGGCCTGCGCCTTAGCTATAAATATTGAAGAGAATGTATCCCGGGTAATAGTGGGTAAGAATAAGACGATCCGCTTATTGCTTATAGCTCTGACCGCAGGCGGTCATGTCCTGATAGAGGACGTTCCCGGGATAGGAAAGACTACTCTGGTGACTGCGTTGGCGCGCTCACTGGACCTGGATTTTGCCCGTATTCAGTTCACGCCCGATGTCATGCCGTCCGATGTCACAGGATATAATATTTTTGATCCCAAAACCGGTGACTTCAGCTTTAAGCCCGGCGCGATCATGACGCAGATCCTTTTAGCGGACGAAATCAACAGGACGTCACCAAAGACTCAGTCTGCTTTGCTCGAAGCGATGCAGGAAAATCAGGTGACAGTCGATCAGACAACTTATGCTCTGCCACAGCCGTTCATGGTCATGGCTACCCAGAATCCGATTGAGCAGCAGGGCACATATGTCTTGCCCGAAGCGCAACTGGATCGCTTTATGTTCCGCATGACACTCGGTTATCCCACAGCTCAGGAAGAGATAAATATCATGTCGCGCTTTTCCTTGGAAAACCCGATTGATAGCTTAGAAGCTGTTGCCTCCGCAGCGGATGTTTTATGGCTGCGCGATCAAGCCAGACAGGTCTATGTTGCTGACGCAGTTAAAGCATATATTACTAAACTGGCTCAGCAGACCCGAAGTCACCCTGATGTTGAGCTCGGAGCAAGCCCCAGAGCATCTTTGATGCTGATGCAGGCCAGCAAGGCAGCGGCTTTGCTCAGCGCCCGCGATTACGTCATACCTGATGATGTTCAGAGTCTGCTGCATTATGTTTTTGATCATCGTCTTCTGATCAAAGCCGAAGGGCGTTTACGAGGTGCTCAGGCCAGCAGCATAGTTGAATCTCTAAAGGAAACAGTTCAAGTCCCGACACAAAAATGACAATTTTCTTTGTATTATTAGTTTTGATGATTGTGCCGCTTCTGGCCGGGGTGAGCTATTTCGGTCTGGCGGTATTTAAGATAGCCTTGCTATTTGTTTTAATACTCCTGCTATATTCCATAGTAGAGATACTTTATCTGCGCAGTCGTTTACGCATCGGCCAAATTCAGCATCAGCCCGAAACAAGCCGGGGCGATGTAGCGGATTTCAGACTCTCAATATCTATCAAGACTCTTTTTCTGCCGGCTGAACTTTCCGTCACAGCCTGGTATGGACTGTCGGACAAATCTCTGGAGCCGGAACAGCACGTTGTGCGGCGCAGCCTGATTCCCGGCAAAGCAGAGGAGATCATAGTAAGTCTGGAAGCCCGTCATACCGGCTGGCTGCAACTGGATGAAGTCACTGTTGTTCTGCGCGGTATATTTGGACTTTTACGTTCCAGATACACCTATAGCCCGGAAAAAGAGAACATGAGGACTCTGGTTCTGCCGCTGGCTGCTTTTGATTCCACCGCAGCTGTCAACGCCATGCGTGAAACTGTCGAAGGCAATGTGGAGCGCAAGCGAGTTGAAGAACGCAGTGATGAAATTGATACCTTACG
>JAQWBU010000004.1:9635-39932 GCA_028706195.1 Eubacteriales bacterium | reverse complement strand
CGGTATGTATAAGGTGCTTGATCAAAGAATCCAGTCTTATTCCCATGGTATGAGACAAAAGATTGTTCTTATTGGAGCTCTCTTGCATAATCCCCCTACCTGGATTCTGGACGAACCGATGACAGGGCTGGATCCCTCATCTTCTTACCAGCTGAAAAACATGATGCGCGAACATGCAGATAACGGCAACACGGTTCTCTTTTCTACACACGTGCTGGACGTGGCGGAAAAGGTCTGCGACCGGCTCGGAGTTATATCAGAGGGTAAGCTGCTTTTTGTCGGCACCATGGCCGAGTTGAGAGAAAAGTATCAGGATGACAGTTCTCTGGAAAACATCTTCCTGCAAATGGTGGGCGAAGAGCAGTTCAGCCCCTTCGCGCTCAGTGAGGATGAGGCGGGGCGCTTATGAGTAAATACTTACTTCTATTACGCGTTATGCTTCCGGAATCTTTCGGCAGTATTGCTGAATCAGGCGGTCTGAGAAGCGGAAAAAAACGTAAGAGGTCTTCCATATTTACGGATAAACCCTGGCTGGCCCTGATCGTGTCCTATTCATTCATCATGATCTACTCCGCTTTCTTTGGAGTAGTTATGACCGAAGCTCTCGTGTCATTCGGTATGGAAGATCAGTTTGTTTCCTCAATTGCCTTCATGATACCGATTATTACAGTTGTCTTTGGCTTCATGCATGGAATTTCATCGCTGTATCATGAAAGCAAGATCGATTTCTTTCTGGCATTGCCTGTCAGGCCGGGAACTTACGTAGCGGCCAAGCTGACGGAAGTCTATATATACATATTTGTTACCGTAAGCTCTTTCTTCCTGCCCGCTCTTGTGGCTCATGCGATTGTGGCAGGACGGACTGTGGGTTTTTATTTATTGATCATACCATTTATCATTTTAACTTCGGTCGCACCCTTTGCTGTTTTATTGATTCCGGTCTTTGTCCTGATGCGCTTCACGCGTTTCGCACGTGATAAAGATCGCTTTCAGCTGATATCCAATCTTGTTTTCCTCTTCGTAATAATGGCTTTCGCTCTGGCCATGAGCAGGGCTACATCTCAGATGGGGCTGGATCAGACTCCGGGGCTTCTGATACCGGAAAATGTCTATAATGCCGGTCTGCGCTTTGTTCCTTCTTCCCTCTTCGGGGATCTGATGCTGAGGAATGCAGACTCCTGGATATCTCTGTGGTATCTCTTACTGGCAATTGCAGTGAACGCCGTCAGTGTGGGGTTGATGCTGCTTGTCGGCAACAAGCTGTATTTGCCCGGAGTTCTCGGCACTAAAGGATCAAAGCCGGTGCACGTGCTGACAGAAGAGGAGCTTGGCAAAGCCCTGAAAGCGCGTTCACAGACGCGTGCCATGATCAGCAACGAGTGGAAGCTTTTGATGCGCTCTCCCACCTTTTTCATGCAGACAATTCTCTCAGCTGTAATTGTGCCGATCGCTATGATTCTCGGAGGCGTTGTCGGAGCAACTTCGGGTGGCGCGAGTATGGATGCTCTGTTTGGTGAACAGATGGTATATTTCCAGACGGATGCCTGGTGGAGATCGGATCTCTGGATTGTCATGATGGTGTTAATCGCTGTCGGTATCTTCTTTGGCAGCTTTAACATGGCATCGTCCACGGCAATTTCACGTCAGGGACAGACTTTTCAAATTAACAAACTTATTCCGGTTTCCTCACACAAGCAGCTGATCGCCTGGATCTTTCCGGGAGTATCTGTTTCTGCTGTACTCTGGGTGATAACAGTTCTGTTCATCGGATCTTTCCTGAAATTTTCCTGGGGACTGATGCTTGTAGCTATTGTGATTGGTGGAATCAGTACCTATATGGTGCAAATGGCAGGCATCTGCATTGACATGAAATACCCTACCCTGACCTGGACTAATGAAACTCAGGCGGTGAAAAACTCGAAATCTGCCATGATCGGCATGTTTGGCAGCATGGGGTTGGCAGGCGTTGTTGTCGGACTAGGTTTCCTCTTAAATTCTGTAAGCAACGGAAACTCTGCCGTAAGCAGTGCTGTTTTGCTGCTGCTTGCGTTAGGTTTGACTGTGTTCTTCACCTGGCTAGCCCAGCGAATGGCGTCAAAACTATTCCAGCGAATAGAAATATAGCTAAGAGCTTGCAAATATTCGTGCCCCGTTTCTGTCTTAATAGTTGAGGGTCGTTAACAAATCGGCTTGCATAGTCGGGCACCTGCATAGACGGGTGCCTGGCACCAAGCTATGCATGGGAGTGACGGCAATACAGGCAACGATGAGTCTATGCAGCAGCTCGTTCTTGTAATAAAATAAAGCTGTCGCTTGAAGGATAGCGAAATCACATTCCATAAATATAGTGTCATGTCCTAATTATGAAAGGATGGCAAGTATGAAAAAGAACAGAACTCTTCTCCTGCTTCTGAGTCTCCTCCTGATTCTGAGCATATTTTTCAGCGCATGTTCAGCCAGATCAAGCGATGGCGAAGCACCACAAGCACCGGATTATGGCGAAGATTACCCCGGATCTCCTGTGCCAGGTGAAGATGAGGAAGGATCACCGATTAATCCCATAGATCCTGTAGAGCCGCCGATTAATCCAGCAGATCCGGATTTGCCGCGCAAATTGATTCAAAATGCGCAAATGACTTTGGTGTCTACGGATCCGGTCAAAACTAAGTCCGATATTGAGAGCAAAGCCAAATCTCTGGGTGGTCTCGTCTCTGATTTTTCGCAGCAGAATAATGACTACATATACGTCCAGATGACAGTCGAGGTGCCCAGTGATAAGTTAGCTGTTTTCTTGCGCCAGATTAATGACAGCGGCGTCAAGGTTGAATCTCAGGAAGTTTCGAGTGAAGATGTCACAGATGCTTATTACGACACCGAAACCCGGCTCAAGAGCACACGTGAGCTGCTCGAACATTACCGGGAGCTGCTGAAAGATGCCAGAAACATCGATGAGACCTTGCAGGTACAGGCCAGAATCGACCAGCTGACTATTGAACTTGAATCGCTTCAGGGTTACCTGAATCGCCTGAAAGTTTTGACAACCAATTCCAGAGTATATATTGAGATCTATCAGCAAAAAGATCCTTTACTTGAAAAACCGAGCGAACTGGAACCCTTGACGTGGGAACACGTCAAGTACTACATCACAAATGGCTTCAACAGAATGGGTACGGTTCTCTTGCTGGTTGCACAGTATCTCTTTATTGGCATCACTGTCGGCTTACCCATCATACTGGTGGTAATAGTAATCATTCTGATCATCTACTTCGTCACTAGACGCAAGAAAAAGAAACGTCTGCGCGCTGAAGGATCGGAAGTGCACAGCGCTCCGAATGAGCCGGAACAGAAAGAGTAGTCTCTGATTAACTGATCAGCATACTAAGAGGCATCCCGCTTGCGGGATGCCTCTTTTGCTGTCTTTGAATTAATTCCTGAATAAATTCAGGATACCCTGGATCCGGACTCCATACTGAGCGTATCACCGGTATCTACACTGTCAAATGCCCCTGCTGCACCTTCTATCACGGCAGCTGACTTACTGACTATCGGGCTAAAACTCCAGGGCCTGAAGTTTTCAATTTTCTTGATCACCCTAAAATCACGGTCAATAAACAAGGCATCAATCGGGATGCTCATGAAACAGCTATGAATTCCGTTGCAAGGTTTAATCATCATTCCGCTGGATTTGTCGAGCTTTTTCTGACCGATTAGTCCCCGAAGACGCTTTCCCAAAGTCGCAGCAACTTTCATATTATCCAGTACTATTTGATTCTTGCTAACGTTATAAAGTACGTACCTCTTGCTCACATCACAATCTCCCCTGTAAAACGTCTTCGCCTTCTTCGGCTGCTTTCACATTTTTATTATCCAACAAATATTTGAAATCAAGACCTGCCATTTCAAAGCGGTCACCATCGGAAAGTAAAACGGTCGTTCTTAAGGCTCCATCCACAGTCAATGATCCGGGTGGCGTGCAGCGCAACTCAATCAGCGTTTCATTCTTATCCGACTGGATCGGTGTCAGGATAATCTTGAAACCTTCCTCTATGTCAGAATGAATGTGATTGTCGGCATTTTTCTCTCTGCCGACACTGACGGTCATGGGCTGCTCACCGCTTAAATTCAGATAATGACTTTCGCCATCATCAGATGTTTTGTAAATGAGGCAGCCAATTAATTTAATCAGAGGCTTACGTTTGAGAAGAATGCGACGAATTAGGTAGATGATCAGCGCAATAAGTAATAAAAAGAAAAGAGTGATGCCGACAATGATCAATATCCTCTGTATCTGTCTGGCAGCAGCTTCTTCCGCCAGGTCTGCGGACGGATCGCGAACTTCTGTTGCCACTGCTGTCGTTGCTTCTGTAGGTATTTCAACTTGAATTTCACTATATTGCAGGCGAACTATAGTTGCATCATAGAAGGTATCTATTTCCAGTAATAGAGGGTCATCAGATCTTGGCGTAACGTTAAATTGTCTGAGTATCGTTTCTCCGGCCGCCACTATAATCGGTTCATTGTTCAGCTGAACTCCATCAAGCATAATATTTAATTGTTCCGGGTACAGGGCATTATTTGTTACCTGAACATCAATTGCCTCAGTCTCACCCGCATTAATTATCTCTGGAGTAGTTACATCGATGACACCGGGTATGAATACCTGTCCCGCTTCCGCTTCCTCCGAAAGAGTAAATCTCAACATAGTCTGACTGATGATCTGCTCACCCAGGAACAAAGATGCTGTAAGTTCATAATCTCCGGTCTGCTCCAGGTAAGAGAAATTCACGTAATAATCAGTATCTATGCTTAGTGTTTTGAAAGTCTCATCTACCGGAGCATCTTCGTACTCAAGGGCCAGCTTCAGTTCCGTATTCTCCGCGATTGTAGCGTTCTGACTTATTTGGATAGTGAACTCTTCAGCTAACGGCAGTATTGAATTGTTCTTGGGAGCAGTAATCCAAAGCTTAATTCTAGTATCCCGGACAGCTTTAATAGTCCCTTCTAGATTGCCGCTTATCCGATAATCAGCACTTGATCCATCCTCTGCCGGAAGTAAGTGATAAATATTATTCCCGGCCATCGTGTAAGCCGGCTCGACTAAAGTTCCGTCTGAACTCTCAACGCTGAGATTGCTTTCACCGTTCTCATCCCTTGAAAGGAGAAACACTCTTCGGGTATACTCGTCAACGCTTACATTAAAAGGCTCAATCTCACCGTTATGTCTCTGGTCTATAATGTCATAGCGGTTCTTTAGTTCCCGCAAAATTTCGAAAAAATCTACAGCCAGCGTATCGCTGTCGCCGCGAAATGAAACACCTCGTGTTATTTGAGAAATATTACTCAATAGTTCTTCATCAGAAGTGCCAAAGCCAACTGTGTAAACCGGTACCCCCTGATTATTCCCGTCAATACTAAGCAGCTGGCTTTCCATCTGAATAATGTATTCGTCCGGGTCGAAGTCAGGATTTTCCTGCGTGGGTACTCCATCCGTCAGAAAAATAATAAAGCGCCGCAAATTTTCATTTGCGACTATTTGCAGCTCTTCTTCAGCACGGGTAAAAGCTAGCATGTAATCTGAATAACCGGCTGTAACCGGAGGTGAGGCCAATATTTCTTTGGCTAAGTCCAGATGCGCACTGTCTGAATTCGCCATGGGAAGTAAAGTGTCTGCGTCGTCACTAAAGCTGATGAGCGAGAAATAATCTTCCTCGCCCATTAACTCAAGCACCATTTCCGCCACCTTAAAACGATTTCCCTCAGGGTCGCTTGTCAGCATACTTGATGAGTTGTCGACGATCAGGACAATTGCAACTCTGTCGCTTAAATCAGGAGTTTCATTTTTTTCTATATCGGGGGCAGCTATAACAGAAACAGGATTAAATGCCGTTAAAAGCAGAAAAACTATTAGCAGTAAAATATGAAATTTCGTTTTTCTCATCTGTAACCTTCGATTTCTTGCCGCTTCCATCATCCTAAAACATCAAAAATGCCAAGCAGAGCCGGACCCAGAATTACAATGAAAAGAGCGGGCAGCATGAGAAATATCAGCGGAAAAAGCATTTTCATGGGCATTTGTGCTGCTTTGGTCTGTGCCCACTGCTGCCGGTTAATGCGCATGAATTCCGATTGGACACGCAGCATGCTGGCGATATCTGATCCCAGTGCTTCCGCCTGAATCACGGCTGTAATGAAGCTGTTCACTTCCTTCACCTGTATTCGGTAGCTTACTGCCCGCAGCGCTTCCTTACGATCTCTTCCCTTGCTGATGTCATAAAGTGACTTCATTATTTCTTCAGAGAATGGGCCCGGAAATTTCTCAGCCGTCATTCTTAATGCGGCATCAAAGCCGAGACCGGCTTCAACGCTGACATAAAGCATATCCAGGAAGTCGGGCAAAGACTTTCTGATTTGATCACTGCGTTTGTCAGCCTGGTTTTTAATATTCAACCAGGGCAGCGCAAATCCAATCACAGCGAGGATCAGTACTTGTATAAATGAAAAGCCTTGTTCCAAAATTACAAATATTAAAATTCTAATTCCGACGAGAACGGCAGCAAGAAGAAACTGGCTCAGTAATAATCTTATCGGTGTCATGCTGCGACTTAATCCGGCTCTGATAATCAGAGTTTCATAATTCGAAGACATATTTGCCGGGGTAAGTTTAGAAACCAGGTTCATCAAGCCCTGATAAAGAGGTTTAATGGCGCGTTCCAGGAAGTTTCCACGCATCTCATCCTGATCATCCGCGTCAATTTCCTCTATCTCGCTCAAGCGCTCACCGACTCTCAGACGAGAGCGTGTCACTGCTGTCAAAACCAAGATGAAAAATATAAATACTGATACTCCGAAGAGGACATATACTAAAGCACCCATGTCTACACCTCGATTTTCGTAATTCTGTTCAAGAAGAACATTCCCAGCAGCATCATGAAGGTCACAGCAATCAACATAATACGACCCAATGGGTCCTCAATAAGGGGCGTTAGATAGTCGGGATTAATTATCGACAGCATAAAGGCCACCGCAATGGGCAGGATGCTGATAATGACAGCTGACATTCTGCTTTGAGCGGTAAGTGTCCGAACCTCACCCTTTAATTTGATTCTGGCTCGAATAGTTTTGGCGATCATGTCCAGTATTTCGGACAGATTGCCTCCGGTCTGCCGCTGAATAATAATCGCATTGGCAAGCAGCTCAATATCCCGATCACCCGTCCTTATTATCAGATCATTAAGCGCCTCTTCCATCGGTTTACCCAGACTATTATCCCGCATGACTTTCTGAAATTCCCAACGAATAGGATCTTCCATCTCGTTACTGGCCGAGTTGATCGCCTGATTCAAACCCAGACCGGAACGCAAAGCGTTTGCCAGAACTGTAATAAATTCGGGCAATTGAGCTGCCAGTTTTATCGATCTTTTATTGCGCGCCCGCGACAGGAAAACATTGGGTAAAAAATACGAAAGTATTCCGATCAGGATTGACAGTGCCGTCTGTGTTGTAAGGACATAGGATAATATAAACATTAAGGCAGCAAGGACAATCGATATCATTACAAATTCAACAGGTTTAATCCGCACATGAGCTTGTGTAAGTTTTCTTTCCACACTACGCAGATAAGGCCCCAGGACAGGGACACGATAGTTTTCATTTACCTGCTGACTTTTCCCGGTCAGACTGGAGACATCTAATTCAGCATCAGCTTCTGAACTTATGCTCTCGATCTCTTCAAGTCTGGAGCGCACCAATAGAGACTTACGAAAGATGAAGAAAATGATTATGCCCAGCCATAAAGCCAGGGTGACGAACAAGCCTGCATAAACTAAAATATTCATCGTCTGCCCTCCCCGCAAGTTCTCTACATTCCGTTGTTTTTGAAAAATGAACTCGGTATGGTTTCACCGTACATTTTCAGTTTGGGCAGAAATTTCGGCGTTACTCCGGTCGCTGCATGTTTCCCTATAACATTTCCTTTGACGTCAAAGCCTTCCTGACGGAAAGCGTAAATATCCTGCATTGCGATGGTATCGCCTTCCATACCGGTGATTTCGGAGATTTTGGATACTTTTCTGGAGCCATCTACATAGCGCTCCACCTGAATAACCAAGTCTATGGCTGAAGCTATCTGTTCTCTGATGGCTTTGGAAGGCAAGTCAACACCACTGACGTGAACCAGTGATTCCATACGCGCCAGACAGTCACGCGGAGAGTTGGCATGAATTGTGGTAAGTGAGCCGTCATGTCCGGTGTTCATCGCCTGCAACATATCGAAAGTCTCATCACTTCTAACCTCGCCGACAATGATGCGGTTGGGTCGCATACGCAAGGAATTAACTACCAGCTGGCGAATTGTAATCTGACCTTTGCCTTCGATGTTAGCCGGACGGGCTTCCAGTGGCACCACGTGTTCCTGCTGTAATTGCAGTTCAGCAGAATCTTCTATGGTTATTATGCGTTCCGAAGACGGTACAAAGGCTGAAAGCACATTGAGCAAGGTAGTCTTACCGCTGCCGGTTCCTCCGGAAACAATAATATTCAGCTGTCCTCTGACACAGGATTTGAGAAAACTGGCTATTTCCAAATTCAAGGTGCCGAAAGAAATAAGATCGTCAACGGTATATGGATCTCGGGCAAATTTCCGGATTGTTATTGTCGGACCAATCAGCGACAAGGGAGGAATTATGACATTGACTCTGGATCCGTCAGGTAAACGCGCATCGACCAATGGCGAGCTTTCATCTACTCTGCGGCCGAGCGGAGATACAATTTTATCTATCGTATGGTAAACATGAGCATCATCACGGAATTTAATATCGGTGAGATATATCTTGCCTTCCTTTTCCACGTATATTTTATCCTTACCGTTGACCATTACTTCCGTAATCGTCGGATCGTTCAGCAGTTTGGTTATCGGACCATAACCAAAGATTTCATCCATTGTCAGATCATGGATGGTCTGTCTGTCAGCTTGAGAGAGGTGTCGTTGGTTGTGGACTCTGTTGATCGAAAGCTGGTCTTTGACCAGCTTGGAAATGATCTGTCGCTGTTCTTCATTTTCCTTGTCCAAGGAAACCTGAATTTGATCGATAATCTCATTTAGTACCTTTTGACTTATCTCTTCATGCCAGGACGATACCTCCGCAACTGAAATCTCTTCCGCGGGCTTGTCATCGGATGAATTATTCCTTAAATACGAAAAGCTATTACCCATATTCCCCTATTCCCGTGCTGTCTCCTGAGCCAGAGCTGATACCAGAGATTTGAAACCTTTTGAGGTTTTTGAACGTGGATATGAAAGCACATAGGCTTTTCCTTCATTTTGTGATTTGCGCACTCCTTTGTAATCTTCCGGAATTGTGCTGTAAACATCCATATTCAAAGTGGATTCAACATCTTTTTTGCTGATTCCCAACTTTGAAGCTTTATTTAGAACCAGCCTTAATTTATTTGCTGAAAAGTTCAGATCATTAAATAAGACGAGAGAGGTCTTAATGTTTTTCAAAGTTAGTACCTCAGGCACAGTGACTAAGATGACATAATCAGCCAGAGTGAAGGCCGGACCGACAGTTTCAGTAAAATGACCGGGCATGTCGATGATGACGTAATCATAGGCTGACTGCAAAACACGCAAAATAGTATTGATATGATCCGAGTTTATGTAATCGTTGTAGCCCGGATCCGGATTAGCCGCCAAAACCTTAACTCCGCTCTCGTGGCTTAGAAGGTAACTATTCAATAATTCCTGATCCAAATTCTTAATCTGATTAACTACATTACTGATTGAGTAAGTAACAGGCAGACTGAGAGCCAGGGCCACTCCGCCATAATCAAGATCCAAATCAACAATACAGACTTTTTTCCCGGTGTTAAGTTTCAGGGCTATGGCCAGATTGGTAGAGATGAAAGTCTTGCCGGTGCCTCCTTTGGAAGAAAACACCGTCAAAATTGTTCCTTCCAAATTGCTGCGCTGAATATGGCCGGCCAGAATTCGCTCCTGCTTGTGCTTGTGCTGCGAAAATACGCGATAAATAACTTTGTTCAAAGCTGAAGCATCAATTGAGGGGGAGATTATGTCTGTGGCACCTGATGCTACAATTCGACCCGGCTTTTCACCAAAATCCTCCGTCAGGATAATTACGGCTTTAGCGGGATATTGGTTAGTGATTAACTCACTTGCTTTATAGCCGTCACCTAAATATTCAGCTGCTATCAGAACAACGTCTGACTTGTCCGCTCTCATGCTCTCCAGCAAGTCGCCCTGCAAGTCGATCATGGGCTGGACCTTAAGATAATCAAAGGCTATGAGTTTCTCCAGCAGTTCCTGACGTTGATCTTCCTGATCCGTGAGAATCTGGATTTTAATAATATCCATCAGCGGTTTCTCCAGTCTGTAAAGTTATCATCGCCAAAGTGGTCCAGCGGGACGATGGTATCATCGGTCGGATTACGCAAGGACATCTGGAATGTACCGGTGTTTAACATGAAAACAAGGACCTCAGCTTGTTCCGGGCTAACCAATAAGGTAACGGAAGTGGGAACGCCATATGCTTTAACAACGTTTCCTTCTGCATTCACATAGTCGGATACACCAAGCTCCAGAACCTCCAGATTCTGAAACTGCGTAATTGTATAAGATAGAGTTTCTGCTTCCTCTTCTTCACCGGGCTCAAGATCTTCAGCCGCGGTCTCTTCTGTTTCGCCGGGCTCCGTTTCCACTGGTTCCGGCTCCGTTGCTTCGGGTTCACCCGGTTCAGATTCTGCAGGTTCAGGTTCTTCCAGCTCCTGAGCGCTTCTTCCGGAGTATGTAACAAGAAGATCTACCTTATCTCCTATCTGTAGATATCCGGCCAAACCGGAAACTTCACCTGTAGGCACAACAACTGCCCGCATATTTTCCGGTATCTGATAGGACAAAGCAGAGCGCCCATCGTCCAGTGCAATCTTGGACTTAAGTATCTGTTCACCCTCTGTAATGGGCATGACTGTAGTGTAGCCAAGGAAATCATTAATATCACCGGAGGAGTTGGCGTGAATTGCTTCCTGCGGTAGGGATTCGACCCTGAGCATGCCGGCAGTAATCTCTGTGTTTACCGGGACATTAACAGCGGCAACAACAACATCGTTGTAAACAACTGTCACCTCGGGTTCTTTGCGCAAATCCTCAATATAACGATATAGAAAGAATGTCGTAATCAGAGCCAAGACAATGGCCAGCACAATAATAATAATGCGAGATTGCTTCATAGATTTATCCTCTTCATTCAGCTAGATAGAACTTCTATTATCCCGTCTCCACAGGCACAGGTAGCCTATATTCAATCCTCATGTATGTAGTAGAGGATACAGGTACATTGTTGCGGAAAAACAATCCGATCAAAGGTTTAACTTTCCCGCTGATAGTAACCCTGATCTCGGGTTTCTCAGCAGATGTCTTATCTACTTTCACCTCTGCCGTGGTCGCATTTGCAGCATCATTGATAAAAACATTCGGTGAGCTTACTCTTTCCAGTGCTAAATCCTCAGCAGAACTTATCCGCATAAATTCATTGACAACCGCATCATCATAAACAGCATAAATGCGAGCTACCTCTCTGGTCGTATTGTTTACCATCAGCTTGGCGAAAAAGATCCAGCCGAAATCAATTACTGCAACCAGAAGAAGCAGGAGCAGAGGCAGTATAAGTGCGAACTCAACTAAAGTTTGTCCTTCTTCTCGTTTCCAAACCCGATAAGCTCTCATAAAGCGCTCCTAAATTACAAAACCTGTCAGGACACCGGTCCAGGACAAGACGATAACGGTGATAGTACCAAGAGCAATGGCAAGTGCGTAAGGGATATAATCCTCTTCTGTAGCTGTAGTTTCAACACGATATTTCTCTCGCTTCTGGCTGATGACGGGTGCAGATGAAACGACCATTACGAGGGAGAGCAATGCGAATACAAACAGCCTTCCTGTACGCTTTAAGGTCCGCCAGACTCCGCCGCGAAAGCTCTTGATGATAATCACCAGCAAGCCGCCAAAGATAGCAGATACCAAGGCTATCGCAATCATGCTGCGCCAGTTGCTTAATGCGCCAATAGCCGCCATCAGTTTGACGTCCCCGGCTCCGATATAGCCCAAGGAATACGGGAGGAGAAAAATCAGGAGACCCACAAGCAGTCCGAGAAAGCTGGTCAAAATACCTTGAGGAAAATCGGCGAAAGCATAGATAATTATCCCAATGAGCGCAAAAGGCAGCGTCAGTTTATTGGGAATTTTGCGAGTTCTGATATCCGAAACTGTAGCTAAACTTACTAATAGAAACAAAGCGATGATTCGTGCATAAGTAAAGTACATATAAATGAATCCCCGCCCTTTCTATGCATCAGCGCTTATAAAGTTCAAGTGCAATAAATTACTGTGCTGAAGAAGCCCCGAAGTCGGGGCTTCTTCAGCTGTACTTTTAGGGTTTTAGATTAACCGCCTACTGTGGTGTTGCTTAGCCGCCAGCGTGTGGATCTTCGGCACCAGCTGCTCCTCCTGCTCCACCCTCTAATGCTTCATCAGCTTCATTAAACACATTCCAGATCCCACCACTCAGTGCCCAAATGATTGCAATTAGTGCCACAGCTATCAGTGCCACCAAGAGACCATACTCAACCATGGTCTGGCCTTCTTCTTCTCTCCAAAGTTTTTTCAGAAAATTCATTTTCATATTCCTCTCCATTTTATTTTAACAAGTCACATAACCTGTTAGGTAACTTCTCCATAGCAATATAAAACTCAAATGCTTTATATACTGTATAGATTGCGACTTTTTATAAAAGTTGTCAATATAGCATGACATTGTTCAATATTTACAGATTTTAATTGACACATTTTACAATAATTCAACCTAAAATTGCCTAAACATAAATTTTCGACTCGCTAAATTTCCAAAATAAAAACTGTGCATGTTTTATGCACAGTTTTCAGTATTTATACATAAATTATGAATATCAGATACTTATTCTTGTAATCTGGTGAAATATCTAACTGTATCACCTGTAACGAGCGCCCCCGTCATGGCAGGCAGGCTCTTATCACCAAGTGCTTTCAGTGCTTCAGACTTTTCGTTTGAACGATTAAATAGAAAGATCATTTCCTTCTCCCCGCCGGCAGGATTGCCAAAGGTATCAGTCCAGGCTTCACTCTCAGCAGAGGGCGCATTGAAGTAGCGCCTGACCTGAATTACATCCGGAGCGACTGCCGACATTTCAACTTCGCCGGTGCGCAGGACTGCATGTTCATGCCGCAGATTCAGGATGGAGCGAAAGAGACCGGTCAATTCGGGCTCTTCCTTATGCCAGGGATAGGTGCGCCGGTTAAAGGGATCCTTGAAGCCTTCCATAGCGCGTTCGTCTCCATAATAGAGATGAGCCGCACCCGGGAAAGCTACCTGGAGTAGTAGAGCCAGAATCAGACGCGCCTCGCCCCTGTTTCTTTCCCGATCCGATAGTTTACGCTTTCTCTGTTCCTTCCTGCTGGCCGGAGTACTGACGCCGGAAAGGACATTCACGACTCGCTCTGTATCGTGGCTGCCAAGGGGATTCAACATCACATAGAGAGCTTCACGCGGCATAATCAGCAGGTAATAATTAAATCTGTCGCAGATGTTTTCTGTATCGTCATAGCCTAGAAGCCAGGAAAACACGGCTTCGCGCGCCGGGTAGTTTGTTGTGGCATCGTGCGTACGCCCGAAGATAAAGTCGCGGTGAGCACCGTAACTGATCTGCGAGGTAGGTCCGTCCCAGACTTCGCCCACAATGTAGGCATCCTCCTTTACTGACTTAACCCTCCGGCGCAGTGAACGCAGGAAAGGATCGGGTATTTCATCCGAAACATCCAGTCGATATCCGCGGGCACCGGCCTTTAACCAATAGGCCAGCACACCGTCCGGTCCGGTAATAAAATCCTTATATGACAGCTCTTCTTCCCTGACGTTGGGCAGGTTATCAAAGCCCCACCAGGATTCATAGACGGGCTCGTCCTCGACCTCAGTCTTGGCTGCCGGAATTTCAGCATCAGAGTCACCGGCGAATTTGTACCAGGCCGAGTAAGGTGAAGATCTGCCTTCAGTCATTTCCTGCCAGGCGCCGACGCTGTCATAGCGGCCGTATTTATTGAAATATCTGCTGTCCGCCCCCGTATGACTGAAGACGCCATCGAGAATCAGAGAAATGCCATATTTCGCCGCTTCAGTGCAAAGCTCTTTGAAATCTTCTTCCGTTCCCAGCAGGGGATCAATCTTGAAATAATCTCCGGTATCGTAGCGATGATTCGTGCGCGACTGGAAAATCGGGTTGAGATAAATACAGTCAACGCCGAAAGATGCTATATAAGGCAGTTTTTCTTTGATGCCCTGCAAAGTTCCGCCGAAGAAATCGTTAGCCTCATAGGGAAAACCGGGCTTGCCGTCGATATCCACATCAGCCTGCCAGTCGTCATGCCAGATTCTTTCTTCATAATGGAGATGCTTTTCAATAGCTTTTTTGTCAAAATTCTCGCCCCGATTGAAACGATCAGGGAAGATCTGGTAAACAACTGCGCCTTTCATCCAGTCCGGAGTTTCAAATCTGGGAGTGTATACTGTGACCTGAAAACCCGGAATCTCTTCTTTTCCGCACAAAGAAAAATGGAGGCTGTCGAGCAGTGTGTGACCCTCCAGCTTAGATCTCTCCGGGTCGGGAAAGCACCAGCGGTAACGCTTATCTTTCAGGCGCACTTCAAACCAGTAAAAGAATAATCCGGCAACATCATCCATACGGATTGTCTGCGCGAAAGAACTCCTGGCCTCCCCTTCCTCATCGCAGTCCATGGGTAGGTAGCCGGAAAAGAAGCTCATCAATCCGTAGGCGTAATAGAGACGGACAGATTCAATATCATCGAGGGACTTGTTGACATCAAGTCGCAAAGTGAGCGCTGTACCGGCAGGAATTGCTCCCATCGGTGATCTGTAGCGCTTGTCATTTATATAATGGCTAAGTTTTACATCAGTCAAATTCGGGAAGTCTCCTTTTCAATTTCCTTATAGAGCTTAATGTACTCGTCTGCCGATTTATCCCAGGAAAAATCGCAGTTCATAGCCGCGAACACCATATTGTTCCAGGCATCCGGATTATTCCGATAGACACCGGCAGCTTCTTTCGAGGTAAATAATAACTCATGAGCGTTTATATTGAGGAAGCCGAAACCGGTTCCTGTATTTTGAAATTTGTTATATGCCTGCACAGTATCCGCGAGACCACCAGTCTGGCGGACGATGGGCAAAGTCCCGTAGCGCATGGAAATCATCTGTGACAAACCACAGGGTTCAAAGAGCGAAGGCATGAGATAGAGATCACCGCCACTGTACATGCGCCTGGCAAGTTTACTGTCAAACGTGATTAAAGCCCGCATTTTGTCCGGATGCCTGCCCGCAGCTTCTGTGAGGCGACGCTCGTATTCATGGTTACCGGTGCCGAGAACAGCAAGTTGCACATCCTCTTCCAGCAGTTCGTCGACAATATGGAGCAAAAGATCGATTCCTTTTTGCTCGACCAGACGGGACACCATAACAAAGAGAGGCGTTTTCGCTTCCACAGCCAGACCGAGTTCAGTTTGCAAAGCTTTTTTGCAGGCTGCTTTGCCTCGCTTCCAGGCCTGAGGACCATAATTGGACGGGATCTCCGGGTCGGTTTCAGGATTGTAGCTGTCGGTATCGATACCGTTTAAAATGCCGCTCACCTTCCAGCCCTGAGCTGCCAGCAAACCGTTCAGCCCCTCACCGTAATAGTCGGTCATAATTTCTTTGGCATAATTTGGAGAAACAGTCGTCACCCGGTTCGAAAACTGAATACCGGTCTTCAAAAAATTAGGTACGCCATCTTTCAAAATGCCGGCTTCAGACATGTAGCTTTCAGGTAAATCAAAGAGATCCAGAATCTGTTCCCGTCCATGGATCCCCTGATATTTAAGATTATGGATTGTCATCACACAGTTAACATTCTCGTGAAAGCCCTTCGCTTTGTAGTGCGCTTCCAAAACCACAGGAATCATGCCCGTCTGCCAGTCATTCAGATGCAGAATATCAGGCTCAAATTCCATCTCTTCTCCCAGTGCCTCCAGCACAGCGCGCTGAAAGAATGAGAAGCGCTCAATATCGAAGCTGTAATCGATATAGAGATTGTCATGGCCAAAGTAAAATTCATTGTCGATAAGGTATACGGGAAGACCGTCCAGATCAAGGCGGAACAAGCCGCTGTACATAGTGCGCCAGCCCAGTTTAATCATCGCCCAGCGCATGAATTTAAGATCTTCAAAATAATCGCGTTTGATCTGACGGTAAAGAGGCATAATCACACGGGCGTCATGCCCTTTCTGGCGAAGAACCCGCGGCAGGGAGCCCACAACGTCTCCCAATCCTCCGGTAGCTGCCAGCGGATTCATTTCCGAACTAACAAATAGAATTTTCATAAAGTAGGATCCTCTCCTCAGCTTTCTAAACGATAGAACCTTTGCCGATTACAACGGGAAAACCGGGATGACCCAGTAAACGCACACCCATTTTCACCACACTGTCCTTATCAATAATTACATGGTTCAAATCGGCGTCATTTGATATCTGCGTGTTCTGGAAAATGACCGAATTGCGCAGTTTAGCTCCCTTTCCGACAGTTACTCCGCGGAAGAGGACACAGTTCTCCACATCACCCTGGATAATACAGCCGTCAGAAGCCAAAACATTGTTCACCCGGCTGCCGGGCTCGACCAGACAAGGAGGCTGATTTTTAACTTTAGTATAGATAGGAGTCACTTCTGAGAACAGCTGATGTCTTAGATCATCATCAAAGAGGCTCATGGAAGCTTTGAAATAATTCGCCATTGAATTGATGCGGAAAACTTTGCCTTTATGTTCACAGCCTTTGATCTCAAGCTGTTTATAAAATTCAAGAAGCCTTAAGAAGGTAAAGTCGGTCACTCCTCTTGAACGTGATTCCTCCAGAACCGAGAGCAATAAATCTTTTCTCACAACTGCAACATTGATTGAGCTGAACTCAGTTGAGACCGTGTGTGAGTCAGCCAGCACGTCATACAGGCGCTCCTCCTCATCAAGCATCAGCGAAATGTTCGGCAGACCGTATTCCAAAGCATCACGATTGTACATCACTGTAATATCAGCACCGGATTCAATATGCCGGTCCAGAAGGTCATTATAAAGTGTGTTCATGATCAGGTTGCAATCAGTAATCACAACATAATCCTGACTTCCCGTTTCGATATAATCGATGATACTGCTCAAATCCGAGCGTTCCGAGGACCGAGTCATGGGGTTGATATAGGGCGGCAGGAGAAAAAGACCCTGATTCATGCGATCCAGATCCCAGGAGGCACCGGTGCCAAGGTGATCCATCAGGGACTTGTAACGAGTGAGAGCAATCACTCCTACCCGCTTGATACCACTGTTAACCATATTCGAGAGAAGAAAATCGATGATTCTGTAACGACCGCCGAAAGGCATGGCGGAAAGTGCGCGCGGTTCACTCAAAGGTCCCAGTTTCACCCGCTGATTATCAGCAAGAATTAAACCCATTGCATTAACGAACATACTCTCTTCCTCCTAATATGAATATCTGGTCGGCATCTCGGAAACTATATGCGGGTGAGTCACAGCATCTCCGGGACCTATCATTGAATTACCGCTGATTTGGGCACCATCATGGATTACAAGGTCCTGCGCAATGACGCTGATACCGGCTTCACACAGTCTATTGTTTACAAAGTCGTTCTCATCGCTTATTTCCGGGGCTATCAGAACATCGGAGCCAATAACAGTGTTCATGCCCACAATGCATTTACGCAAAACAGCACCCGATTTAACGATTGCTCCGGGCATAATGATGGAATCTTCAACCACAGCGTCCACTTCAACCTTGGCGCCGACACTGATAACAGAGTGACGAACTTCACCATGCACCTCTGCCCCGTCACTGATGGCAATTCTCTCCGCCACGGCTTTGGGTCCGAAATAGTGCGAGGGCCGCTGAGGGTTTTTGCTGTATATGATCCAGGACTGATCATGCAGATCGAGCACTTCAGGCGTATCCAGCACATCCATATTTGTATCCCAGAGAGATTTGACCGTACCAACATCCTTCCAATAGCCCTCAAAGGTGTATGCGTAAAGGAAAAGGCCTTCATCAAGCATTCTCGGAATAATATTATGACCAAAATCATTTTTAGAATCAGGGTCAGCTTCATCTTCAATCAGGCAGCGGCGCAGAGACGACCAATTGAAGCAATAAACACCCATGGATGCTAAATTACTTTTAGCATGGGCAGGTTTTTCATCAAATTCATTTATGCGCTTATTCTCATCCGTATTCATGATGCCGAAGCGGTCAGTTTCTTCCCAGGGTACTTCGATCACAGCAATGCTTGCATCAGCTCCGACCTCAGTATGGGTCCTTACCATCTGGGAATAATCCATTTTGTAAACGTGATCGCCTGAAAGTATAAGAACATGCTTCGGGCTGAAACTGTCTATAAAGGGAATATTCTGATAAATCGCGTTCGCTGTTCCCAGATACCAGTCGCTGCCCTCCTGACTGACGTAGGGCGGCAGAATATACGTGCCACCGTCGTTGCGGTCCAGATCCCAGGAGTGTCCATTCCCTATATACGAGTTGAGTTCCAGAGGCTGATACTGAGTCAAAACTCCGACAGCTTCGATTCCTGAGTTTGAGCAGTTGCTTAATGGAAAATCAATAATCCGGTAACGACTGCCGAAAGGAACGGCAGGTTTGGCCAGAAACTCCGTTAAGACACCGAGGCGGGAACCTTGCCCGCCAGCCAATATCAGAGCTACAACATCTTGATGCGCCATGTTCTAATCCTTTCTCTCCGTCTCATCTTAAATTTCACGTCCCAAATTTACAAAATCTTTTTATTTCTTTTCTTCACCCTCATAGAGAAGATACAGTCCCGCCAGAGGGGGCAGAGGTAAATCAATATAGTAATCAAGTCCTTGTTCAGAAGTCGTCTCTTCATTTTCCAGGGGGGAAGCGAGATGTTGCATCTTCCCTTCCAGCGACTGCCTCTGTCTTTGCTTGTCGCTCTCAGCCCAGAAGACAGTACTGCCCTGTTCCAGATCAGCGTAGGCGCTGCCCTGGTATGCCTTGTCGTCGCTGTTCAGTAATAGCCTGTAGCGGCCGGGATAAGGCACGCGTAAACGGTAGTGTTTGTAAGAGGCCGGTGTCATATTAAGCACCGCGATCACGGTCTGACTGCGCTCACCGGCGTAGCGGGCATAGGCGAAAATGCTGTTCTCCCTGTCATCTGCCGATATCCACTCAAAACCATCCCAGGAATCATCCACTTCCCAGAGTGCAGGATAGTCCAGATAAATGTGGTTCAAAGTACGGACAAAATCGAACATGCCCTTATGGTTCGGGTACTGCAAAAGGAACCATTCGAGTTCTTCGTAGTAACGCCACTCTATAAAGGGGGCGAACTCATTACCCATGAAATTCAGCTTACTGCCCGGGAAGGACATCTGGTACATATAGCAGGTGCGCAGCGAAGCGAATTGTCGCCAGTAATCCCCCGGCATCCGGCCGAGAAGAGACTTTTTGCCGTGTACGACTTCGTCATGGGAAAAAGGCAGTATAAATTTCTCACTGAATGAGTACATCATAGAGAAGGTGATCTTGTCATGAAATTGACCTCTGGCGTAGTAATCTGAAGTCATGTAGGTCAGGGTATCGTTCATCCATCCCATATTCCACTTATGCGTAAAACCGAGCCCGCCTTCAGCTGCGGGTTTTGTGACATTGGGGAAGGTTGTGGATTCCTCCGCTGCCATAATGCAGTAAGGGAAGTTTTCACGGACCAGGCTGTTCAGCTCTTTAATAAACTCTATCGCCTCCAGATTCTCATAACCGCCATTAACGTTGCGGGCAGAACCGGACTGATCACGACCGAAATTAAGATAAACCATGCTGGAAACTGCATCAACCCGCAGTCCGTCAACATTGAACTCGTCCAGCCAGTACCAGGCATTGGAGAGCAGAAACGAACGCACCTCCGCTAAGGAAAAATTGAAAACCAAAGTACCCCAGCTGGGCTGCTCGCCTCTGATCGAATCGGCATATTCATAGAGAGGTTTACCATCAAAATTCGCGAGACCAAAATCGTCACGCGGAAAATGACCCGGTACCCAATCAAGTATGACTTTAATGTCGTTTTGGTGCAGGGTATCAATCAGAAACTTGAAATCAGCAGGTTTCCCGTAACGCGAAGTGGGTGCAAAGTAGCCGGTAATTTGGTAACCCCAGGAAGCATCGAGCGGATGTTCCATTACGGGCATGATTTCAACAGCGTTATAACCTAAATCTTTGACATAGGAAGCCAGCTGGGGCGCGATATCGCGATAAGAAAAGGTATGCCCGTCAGCGTAACGCCGCCAGCTGCCCAGATGGATTTCATAAATATTAAGCGGAGCAATTTCATCAACGGGCAGGCGCCTTTCCCGGAAGTCAGCATCTCCCCACTTATAGTCTTCTTCAGCATTGTAGAGGATGGAAGCTGTGTTCGGTCTGGTCTCCGCGTGCCTCGCATAGGGGTCGGCTTTCAACAAAACACGCCCTTCAGGCGTGCGTATCGCGTATTTATATCTTTGGAAATCCTTTGCATCAGGGATGAATGTCTGCCAGATACCTGTCGTGCCGTATGGCGCCATAGTGTGAATTTCAGGATCCCATCCGTTAAAATCTCCCACTACGCTGACATGAGCCGCTCTCGGGGCCCAAACTGCGAATCGATAACCCCTTTCTCCTGCGGCAGAGACATCGGAGCGCGCGCCCAACATCTTGTAACTCTGATAATTCTTGCCTTTGTTGAATAAGTATGCTTGATTCATCTGGTACCTGCTTTCTATAATAAAACAAGGTATCTTTTTCTTATTATACACAAATCTGATTTAAATATAACGTTAAAGTGGACTTTCGAACTATAATTTCAGCTCAGCTACTGTCACGCCGTCACCGCCTTCACCTTCTGCCCCCAAACGGAAACTTTTCACCCTGGGATCTCGCATCAGATAATCATGAGTGACCTGACGCAACACACCTGTACCCTTACCGTGGATCAGGCGTATCGGGGAAATGCCGTTCAATACAGCGTCATCTATAAAATGATCTATTGCCTGAAGAGCTTCATCGGCCCGCTTGCCCCGCAGCATAATTTCAGTACTGGCATACATTTTGCGCTCAGTACTTAACTCCCGCGCAGCCTTGCCCCTTAATGATCTGTCTGCAGAGCGCCTACGATCAGCCGATTTTTCTTTCTTCCCGGCCGGACGAAGTCTGTCCGCAGCGACAGAAAAACTAATCTGTCCTGATTCCAGCACCACCTGGCCCTTGGCATCCGGAAGAGTCTTTGCCACTCCTTCTATGCTGAGGTCAATAGCCTCATAGCGCTCGCCCACAACGATTTCGCCCGAAGTCTGATCAGAGCTTAGTTTCTTCTGCCCTTCAGAAATTTTCTTCTCAGCTTCACTGATCCTTCCACGCAGTTCGCTTTCCACGCGATGGTCAAGGCTGAGCTCATTTCTTTCCGTCTCCAGCATTTCGATAATCTCATCCATTTGTTTACGGGTTGAGCTGACGATCTCAGCGGCTTCGGCTTCTGCTGCCGCGACCATCTTCTTTTGTTCGCGCGCAATCTCTGCTTTCTCCTCCTCGAGATCCTGTCGCATTTTCTCCAGCTCCGCCTGCAGCTTATCCATCTCGGATTTTTTGTCATTGATTTCTTTCTGACTGGTCTCAATTGCGCTTACCAGCTGTTCGAAGCGGGCGGCTTCCTCGGAGATGAGTTGTCTGGCATCAGCAATGATGTCCTCACTGAGTCCCAGCTTTTGGGCTATAGAAAAAGCGTGACTTACCCCGGGCACGCCGATCAATAGCCGGTACGTGGGCTGTAAAGTTTCCAGATCAAATTCACAGCTGGCGTTCTCGACACCTTCGGTGTTCATCGCGTAGCCCTTAAGTTCGCTGTAGTGAGTAGTAGCGACCGTATATGCTCCGCTTTGATTAAGAGCGTTTAAAATGGCAATCGCCAGTGCAGCTCCTTCGGAAGGATCCGTCCCTGCTCCCAATTCATCAAGCAGAACCAGAGTGCCCGGCCCCGCCACTTTTGTGATGGCGATTATTTCCGTCATGTGCGAGGAGAAAGTTGAAAGGCTTTGCTCGATGCTTTGCTCGTCACCGATGTCGGCCAGTACCTGATCAAAAAAACAGACTTCGGATGGGCTGCGCGCCGGTATATGCAAACCGGCCTTCGCCATCAGAGTCAGAAGCCCACAGGTTTTGAGAGTAACGGTTTTCCCGCCTGTGTTGGGTCCGGTGATGACCAGACTGTGATAATCGATTCCCAGCTCGAAATCAATCGGCACCACATCATCCTTATTGATGAGCGGATGCCGGGCCTGGTGCAGGACAACTCTGCCTTCGGTATTAAGGCTGGGAGCATCTGCTCTCATGTCAAGTGACAGCTTCCCCTTGGCCATGGCAAAATCAAGTTCTGTCAGGAGCTGAACATTCTGCATCAGAGCGGCAGCCTCTTCTGCTACAGCGGAAGACAGACGAGCCAGAATGCGCTCAATTTCATGCCTTTCTTCGGCCGCGAGTTCACGAATTTTGTTGTTCAGCTGCACTACCGACATGGGTTCAATAAAGACAGTATTACCAGAGGCGGAGCTGTCGTGAATCAAACCTGGAACAGCAGAGCGATGCTCGCTTTTCACCGGAACAACGTAGCGATCGCCGCGTACGGTAATAAGAGCCTCCTGCAGCGCTGAACTGTGCTTGCGCAGAACCTTCTCCAATTCAGTTCTGATATTGGCCTGAGCGTCCCTGATGCGTCTGCGGATTGACATCAGTTCAGAACTGGCGCTGTCAAAGATCTCTTCTTCCCCGGCAATGGAGTTCTCAATTTCCTGCAGCAGCTTTTGGCAGGGTGTGAGCGCTTCTATGCGGTTGTAAATGGCATGGTAGGGAAAATCCTCATTTCCGGCCTCTCTTTTTGCTGCTGTCCATACTTCCGGAATGGCCTGGCGCATGCGCACCACCGCTCTCAGAAGCGCTGCTATTTGTAGCAGATCACGTCCGTTGAGCACCGCCCCATTGCCGGCGCGCCCGACTTGCGAGCTGATGTCCTGAATACCGGAGAAAGGCAGCCCGCCGTATTCCAGCAGGCGTTTAACCGCATCATCTGTTTCACGCAGGCGTCTTTCAGCTTCCGCCATATTCTCAGCCGGCAAAAGTCTTTCACATAAGATACGCCCGGGTGCAGTGTCTGCCTGTTCGGATAACAAACGGATAATACCGGGAAACTCCAACTTGCGTAAACTTCTGGACATCATACTGTGCTTGTTCTTCTCTCTTTAATATTATCGATATTTTTGCGGGCGTAATTCAAAGTTGCAATGATCGATAAAAGAGCGCCCGGAATGAAAATAACATGTCTGAGCCAGCCGGGTTCGTCGGGAATGAAGAAGAGCAGCGTAAAACCTATTACATAAAAGATGGTCGCAAGTTTTCCGAAAATATCTGAGTAAACCACCACTTCATAATTCTTAAGCAAAAGATAGCCGCCCGCGATCATCAGTGTCTCACGGCAGACTATGAAGATCGGGACCCAGATCGGCAGGCGGCCGATCGCTGCCATGGTGACAGCAACAGAAATTTGAAATAGCTTATCAACCAGAGGATCAAACAATTTACCGAAGTCTGTTATCTGATTGTAGGTGCGGGCAATATAGCCATCGAGCATATCCGTAAGCCAGATAGATAAAAACAAGATGAAGGATATTGTCCGGTATTCAGGCCACTGGCTCAGCAAAATAACTAAAGGGACAATAGCGATCAGGCGCACCAGTGTAAGAATATTGGGCACGTTAGGCACGAATTTCAAATTTTCTTTTTTATTCTTTTCCTCTTCAGACATATTTCCTCTAATTTTTCCTGCTAAATAGTTATTGTATCAGCCATATTAATTGTGTCATCCAGAATTCGCTTCTCAGTGGCCAGCGCTTCATCCAGATCTATATCTTTGCAATCGCCTTCTTTATGGACGATCATACGGTTCAAGCGGCCTTCACTGATCGCGCGCACTGCTTTAACTCCCATCAGAGATGAAATCCAGCGGTCACGGAAACTGGGTGCACCGCCGCGCTGCAGATAACCGAGTTGCGTGGAGCGGGTTTCAATACCTGTTCTTTTTTCGATAAGTTGAGCCATATCTGAGCCCAGGCCCACGCCCTCAGCCATAACAACTATGTAATGCCGTTTCCCGGCGTTGCGATCCTTGATCAGGGTGAGGACAATGTCATCGTCGAAATCAAATTCCCGTTCAGGTACAAGAATTACTTCCGCTCCGGAAGCAACACCTACCCCTAAAGCTATATAGCCTGAGTGTCGGCCCATAACCTCCACAACCGAACAGCGTTCATGTGAGGAAGCGGTGTCGCGCAACTTATCAATGGCTTGTACCGCAGTGTTGAGGGCTGTGTCAAAACCGAGTGCATACTCCGTTGCTCCGATGTCATTGTCAATTGTGGCGGGAATGACAATAACCGGGACTCCTGCTTCGGCTAAAGCCTTGGCTCCGCGGGCAGTGCCGTCGCCACCGATGGCTACAAGCACATCAATATTGAATATTTCTGTAATATCCACGGCTTTGCCCAGGCCTTCCTCCGTCTTGAAGGTTTCGCTGCGCGCTGTCATCAGGAAAGTTCCGCCCCTGTGTAAAATATCCGACACAGAACGGCTGTCCAGATTAATAATATCTCCGCGCCATAAGCCGTGAAAACCGCGTCTTACACCGAGAATATTGTAGCCGGCATTTATTCCCGCTCTGGTTACAGCTCTGATGGCGCCGTTCATGCCCGGGGCATCGCCGCCGGAAGTCAGAATGGCTATGGTTTTTTGCTTTGCTTCTGCTTTCGAGACTGATTCATGCTTCATGATGTTCTCCTTCAAGCTCAACTAATATAGATTATACCTGCTGCTTGTAAATTTCTGCATAAGCACAGATAATCAGCATTAAATAAAACCCAGATTCTCTGTTCCGAAACGCTCACAGAGCATGGCAATAGTCGCAGAGTCAGAGGCGACCGTGGGAAGCTTAATTTGATTCAAAATCTCTCCCTCCCTTTCTGCGAAGATACATACAGGCATGTTTCCGGGAAAATATGCGCAGCTGGCTGTTACAGCGTCAACAAATTTCTGAGACGGTGTTTCCTTACAACGAATAACCAGAGTCAGCTTGGGTTTAGCCGATTCATTACTTAGTAAGGAAGGATCATCCGCCCGGGCTTCCTTCCTCTGCGCAGGCGGCGGAAGCGGAGGCGCATTGTCCTGTGCCTGGCCGTTCTTATGTGGCTTGTTATTGTAGGAAGCATTTCTGCCGTTCTGATACTGTTTTTTGCCGTTGCGGGCACTCGGCATTTGCATCCCTTCCGGCAATCGCTCGCAGTCCGGCGCGAGTGGCAGTATTTTCTCCGCTATCACTTTGGGATCTTCGTCTTCACGCATAGACAGAGTGCCGGAGATCAAAAGCACTTCGTTTTCACGCAATAAGTCGTGTGTCTCCTCATAGACGCGTGGGAAAACTATCAGTTCAAAGCTGCCGGCTGCGTCCTCTATCGTGACAAAAGCCATGCGCTCATTGCGTTTGGTAAGTAACATACGTTCTTTCACAACAAGACCCGCAACAAGCAGCGGATCACGATCCTGCAGGCTGTTCTTGGTAAAATCAGGCCCGCTGTCATCAATAAGATCAATATCCTCCAGGGCGGCCAAATCCTGGCTTGCATCTGCCAGTTCTCCGGACGAGGTCAGAGGCAGACAGGAAAAGGCGTGTTCATACTCTTTCAGGGGATGTCCGCTGACATAGAGCCCAAGCATTTCCTTTTCCATGGCCAGACGATCCGACTCACTGAATTCAGGTACTGTGGGATAATCCGGCTCCGCCAGAGCCAGGCTTTCTTCCTCAACAAAATCAAAAAGCGAAACCTGTCCATCCATTTTATTGCGCTGTGAAGCTTGTACCTGATCCAGATAAGGTTCAATAACCGCTATCATCTGTGATCGCGGAATATTGAAACTGTCGCAGGCAGAAGCGCGAACCAGACTTTCAATCATTTTGCGGTTAAGGCTGAGACTGCCGCAGCGACGCAGGAAATCGCCGTAGGAACTGAAAGGACCGTTCTCTTCACGTTCCCGCACCAACTCACTTACAGCCTCCTGACCGACGTTCTTCACTGCGGCCAGAGCAAAACGGATGGAGCCGCCTTCAGTGGTGAAACGGGCTGAACTGTGATTGACATCAGGCGGCAGGACAGCAATATCCATGGCTTCGGCGCCGTGTACGTAGACATTGGCTTTATCCAGATTGCCCAGATACGAATTGAGCAGGGCTGCCATATATTCAACCGGATAATAATACTTGCACCAGGCGGTGTCATAAGCGACCGCTGCATAGGCAGCAGCATGCGACTTGTTAAAGGCGTAACCCGCAAAAGCCTGCACATCGTCAAATATCTTCGAAGCGACTTTGCGCGGCACTCCGTTTGCCACTGCGCCCTTGACTTCATTGCCGGCTTCATCACAGCCGCCTTCGAGGAAAAGGCTGCGATAAGCGGCCAAAGCCTCCGGGTTCTTTTTGGACATGGCTCGACGGACGTTGTCAGCCTGACCCAAAGAAAAGCCGGCCACATCCCGCACAATACGCATAACCTGTTCCTGATAAACAATAACACCATAGGTAACTTCGAGAATCGGCGTCAGCAAGGGGTGATCATAGTGTATTTTCGAGGAATCATGCCGGCTTTCAACATAGCGAGGTATTTCCTGCATTGGTCCGGGACGGAACAACGAGACACCGGCGACAATGTCTTCAAAATTTGTCGGCTTCAGCTCTTTCATGAACTGAGTCATACCGCTGCTTTCCAGCTGAAAGACGCCGATCGTATCCCCGCGTCCGATCATCTCAAATACCTTGGGATCATCGTAGGTCATAGCATCAAAGTCGATCAGCTCAGCTGTATTTTTCTCGGCCAGTTCCTTACACTCCTGCAAAACCGTCAGAGTGCGCAGACCGAGAAAGTCGAACTTAAGCAAACCCACATCTTCGATGTCATCCTTGGTGAACTGAACCACGATAGATTCATCGTTACGCGCTAGGGGGGCGATCTCATCCACCGGCTGTCCGGCAATGATCACGCCGGCAGCATGGGTTGAAGAGTGCCGCGGCATGCCTTCGAACTTCTTCGCCAAATCGATAAGCTGTCTGGTGGTCTCATCTTCCTGATAAGAGCGCTTCAGATCAGGATTAAGCTCCATTGCCTGCTCCAGTGTAACATTGAGGACATTGGGCACCATCTTCGCTATACGGTCGGTTTCCTGGTAGGAGACATCAAGAGCCCGGCCGACGTCGCGGATTACCGCACGCGCAGCCAGTGTTCCGAATGTTATGACCTGACAGACATGGTCCTGACCATACTTTTTTGTAACGTAATCGATGACCTCGCCACGTCTTTCGTAGCAAAAGTCGATATCAAAGTCAGGCAGGCTGACGCGTTCAGGATTAAGAAAACGCTCGAAGAGCAGATCATATTTCAAAGGATCCAGATCTGTAATGTAAAGTGTGTAAGCTGCCAGAGATCCAGCTCCGGAACCACGTCCCGGTCCAACCGGGATATTCTCATCCCGCGCGAAGCGTACAAAGTCCCAGACGATCAGGAAGTAATCAACAAAACCCATATCGGAGATAACTTTTAATTCCCGTTTGAGACGTTCCTCATAGTCTTCAAGCGGAATACCCGTGGGTCTTCTGCGCAAGCGGTCAGCCAGACCTTCGCGACACAGTCGTTCCAGCATCTCCAGCCCGCACTCATCTGAGCCGGTATCAAAGTGCGGAAGAGAAATCCGGCCGAATTCCAACTCGACATTGCAGCGGTCAGCGATTTTGCGACTGTTTGTGATGGCTTCAGGAATGTGCGAAAAAGCTGCCTCCATCTCCTCCGGAGAACGGAGGTAGAAACTGTCGGAATTCATGCGCATGTGATCGGGATCGGTCATCTTTTTACCGGTCTGCATGCAAAGTAAGACCTCATGAGCGAAGTCATCGCCTTTATTAAGGTAATGACAGTCATTGGTCGCTACCAGCGGAATATCAATTTCCTTTGAGAGGCGGATCAGATGAGAATTAACCTCGTTCTGTTCGGGTATTTTGTTATCCTGAATTTCAAAATAAAAATTATCAGGACCGAAGAGCTGACGATAATACAGAGCTGTGGCTCTGGCATCGTCCAGCTGTCCCCGCATAATCTTGCGCGGTATCTCGCCGGATAAACAGGCGGATAAGGCAATCAAGCCTTCATGATATTGCTCCAGCAATTCGCGGTCCACACGCGGCTTGTAATAAAATCCATCGACAAAAGCTTTGGATACGAGCTTGATCAGATTGTGATAGCCCTGATTGTTTTTTGCCAGGAGAATCAGATGATACTGATCGCGGTCAAAGGCAGCGTCTTTATCAGTGTGACTGCGGGGTGCTACATATACTTCGCAGCCGATGATGGGTTTCAGGCCTTCCTTGCGCATACTGCGGTAAAAATCAAGAATGCCATACATGGCCCCATGATCAGTAATGGCACAGGCATCCATGCCCAGTTCTTTTAAGCGCGCAGGCAGATCGGCGATGCGGATGGCACCATCAAGCAAGCTGTATTCCGTATGTAGGTGCAGGTGTGTAAAAGTCATCTGGATTTAAGCGTCTTCTCCCATCAGGCATTCTATTCTGTCCAACACGGTCGAAGACAAGTATTCCAGCTTTCTATCACACTCTCGCTGTGTGTCAGCGTAGCATCCGAAGTAGATCTTGATCTTGGGTTCTGTTCCCGAAGGACGCACGCAGAAGAAATCAATACCCTTCAATTCGTAGAGCAGGACATTGCTGCGATCGTAATCCAGAGCAGTTTCTGCATTGCTGTCAACTTCAATTTTGACCAGTTGCTCAAAATCACTTAAGCTCTCGATCGGCAAAGAAGAAAAGTCGTCAAAGGGATCACTGCGCAGTTCGCTCATTGTCTTTTTGATCAGATCAGATCCGCTCTTCCCTTCACGTACGATAGAGACTGTGTTCTCAGCTGCATAACCGTAAGTGGCATAGATGCGGTCAAGGCGATCAAGCAATGTTTCGCCCTCTGATGCAGCTACCGCTGCCATCTCCGCCAGGAGCATACAGGAGACGATGGCGTCTTTGTCACGCACTGATGAACCGGCCAGATAGCCGAATGCTTCTTCATAGCCAAACTGGAACTGTCCATCGTCCAGATCTTCATATTTGTGTATGGCCTCGGCAATAAATTTGAAACCGGTCAAAACGCGAATTAGTTTGCAATCGTAATCTGCGCAGATTCTGTCAGACAGACGGCCGGAAACAATTGAAGATACAACAAAGGGCTTTTCGGGCAGAATCCCCTGCTCCTTCTTTGTGCTAAGAATATATTCCATCAGCAGAATGCCTATTTCATTGCCTAACAATGTGTAATAGCTGCCATCATCTCTGCGGACCGAGATGCCTACGCGGTCAGCATCAGGGTCTGTCGCCATGACCAGAGGAGCTTTAAGCTCTTTTGCCAGTTCGATTGCCAGATTCAAAGTTTCCGGAAGTTCCGGATTAGGAAAGGGTGTAGTCGGGAAGTTACCGTCGGGAAGTTCCTGTTCCTTAACAACATGAACATTTCGAAAACCTATTTTGTCAAGAATGCGACGTACCGGTTTGTTCCCGGTTCCATATAGCGGCGTGTAAACAATAGGCATATTCGCAGATCGGGCGACCAGATCGCTATTCAGGGATAGCTGCAGCAACATATCATCATATGCCGCGTCGAGATCGGCACCCATATCCTGCCAGAGCTCACTCTGATGCGCTTCCTCCAGACTGAGACTGTCAGCTATTACGCCCGGTAAATCAGTGATCCGATCCATCTCTGCTGATACGCTGTCTGCAGCCTCGGGGCCCAGTTGCGCTCCATCTGCGGCGAAAGCTTTGAAACCGTTATATTCTTTGGGATTATGGCTGGCTGTGATCATGACGCCGCCTGCGCAGTTAAAATGGCGGATAGCAAAGGAGAGCAGCGGCACAGGTCTCAGTTCATCCGAAAAATGAACCGTCAGACCGCGGCTGACAAAGATCCTTGCTGTCAGCTCAGCATAGCGCCTGGAATTATT
>JAQWBU010000004.1:0-9625 GCA_028706195.1 Eubacteriales bacterium | reverse complement strand
ATTGCGTGAGTCATAGGATATCGCGACGCCTTTGCGCACAGCTTCTACACCCTGTTTCTTGATGGATTCAGCATAGCCGGCGGCTGCGCGGGCTACTGTGTAGTCGTTCATTCTATTGCTGCCTGCTCCCATAATGCCGCGAAGACCGGCAGTTCCGAACTGGAGATCCTGATAGAAGCGGTCTTCTATCTGAGCGTCATCCCCAGCGATAGCCTTCAGTTCTTTGCGCGTGACTTCGTCAAAGGCCGGGTTTTCAGTCCAGTCGAGGTAACGTTTTAGAGCTGTGGAATCAGTCATAGTATTCTCCTTTACAGATGCAATTTTCAGCTTATTTATGCCAAAAGGTCGGCGAAATTCCGTTTTTTCATAGCTAAAGTTTATCATAGCAATATGATCTATTGCAGATGTCAGAATCTATTTCGCCCGGCCAGCAAACCACGCACAGATATCAGGCGATCGCGCATACGGGCGGCTTCTTCAAACTCGAGCTCATTGGCAAAGTCCTGCATCGCCTTCTGCAGATTTTTCTCGAGACGACGCAGATCCTCTCTTTCATAAGAGGCAATCTTCTCTTCAAAGCTTTCCTGATCGTCGATCACGGAAGCTTCTTCCTCTCCGACCAGCTCAACGATAGTGTCGTGAAGTTCGTAGACATCCTTCTTAATAGTTCTTGGAATAATATTATGCTCTTTGTTGTACGCTGTTTGGATCTCACGGCGACGGTTGGTTTCTTCTATTGCCTGATCCATTGACTTGGTAATAGTGTCGGCATAAAGTACTACCTGACCGTTAACGTTTCGCGCGGCGCGGCCAATGATCTGAATCAGTGAGGTGGTGGAGCGCAAGAAACCTTCTCTGTCGGCATCAAGGATAGCGATGAGCGAAACTTCAGGCAAATCCAGCCCTTCCCTCAGCAGGTTTATTCCGACCAAAACATCGAATTCTCCTCGCCGCAGTCTTTTTAATATGTTCAAACGCTCGACCGTTGCTATGTCTGAGTGCAGGTATTCGACAGCCAGCCCCTCTTCTTTCAGAAAATCCGTCATATCCTCCGCCATGCGCTTGGTCAGGGTCAGCACAAGACTGCGCTCACCCGCTGCGATTCTGCTGCGGATGCGGTCAATCAGATCGTCGATCTGCCCGTCGATGGGGTGAATGACGATTTCGGGGTCAACCAGTCCGGTGGGACGGATCACCTGTTCCACCACCTGTTCGCTGTGCTCGGCTTCATAGCGCGAAGGAGTCGCGCTGACAAAGATACTCTGGCCCATGCGCTGCTCGAACTCTTCAAAGCGCAGCGGCCGGTTATCAAAAGCTGAGGGCAGGCGGAAGCCATAGTCAACGAGCGATTCTTTGCGTGAACGATCGCCATGGTACATGGCGCCGATTTGCGGTATCGTCACATGCGACTCGTCAATGAAGAGCAGATAATCGTCAGGAAAAAAGTCGAGCAATGTATAGGGCGGATCTCCGGGCTGGCGGCCGGTCATATGTCGGGAGTAGTTTTCTATGCCTTTACAGAAACCTGTTTCCGCCAACATTTCCAGATCATAGCGCGTGCGCTGCTCCAGGCGATAAGCTTCGAGCAGTTTACCCTGACTTTGCAGCTCTTCCAGACGCTCCTCCAGCTCCTGCTGGATCGAAACCGCAGCCTTTTTCATTTTCGCTTCAGTAGTAGTGTAGTGACTGGCCGGGAAAATTGCTACGTAACTGCGTCCGGTGATCGTGCGTCCGGTGATGGCGTCCACTTCGCGAATTTCTTCAATTTCGTCGCCGAAAAAGACCACACGCGTGAGGGAGCTTTCAGCAGAGGAAGGATATATATCCAGCGTATCGCCGCGCACCCGGAAAGTGCCGCGTTTGGCCTCGTAATCATTGCGCTGGTATTGAATGCGAATCAGCTCAACAATAATCTCGTCGCGATCGACTCGCATACCCGGACGCAAAGCGATCATCATGTTTTTATAATCGTCCGGATCGCCTAAGCCATAAATGCAGGAGACAGATGCAACCACAATTACATCACGGCGTTCCAGGAGTGATGAGGTTGTCTTATGGCGCAGGCGGTCAATCTCGTCGTTGATCGCTGAGTCCTTCTCAATATAGATGTCGCGTGAAGGTATGTAGGCTTCCGGCTGATAGTAGTCATAGTAAGAAACAAAATATTCGACGGCATTATCGGGAAAAAGCGCGGTAAACTCAGCTGCCAGCTGGCCAGCCAAAGTTTTGTTGTGAGCTATGACCAAGGCGGGCCTCTGCGTCTCCTCGATAACTTTCGCCATGGTGTAGGTCTTACCGGAGCCGGTTACACCGAGCAGAGTCTGCGCTTGCAGGCCCCGCTTCAGTCCGGACACAAGTTTTCTGATTGCTTCGGGCTGGTCGCCGCGAGGAATCATCTCTGATTGCAGCTCAAACTTATTTTGATCTGGTTCCGGAAAATTTACATCTGACATCACTTAGCTCCCCCTAACATCAGTTTGCGTCGGCAGGAAGTCCTTTGCTGTAACAATACTAATTTTTTATCAGTCTTGGGATAATGGCTCTTTCAGCCCCAGTTCCGTCAATTTCTGTCTGACAGCGAAAACATCCTGCCACAACTCCGGTCGGCGACGGTTGTCGCGCAGAATGTAGGCCGGATGGTACGTAGGCATTACGAAATAATCGTTACTTACGATCCACTGCCCGCGAACCTTGCTGATGCCTTCAGTTCCGCTGGTGAAATAACGGTAGGCGACGGCTCCCATCAGCAAAAACACTTTGGGTCTGACCAGGCGGATCTGTGCGCTCAATAAACGACGGCAGGCTCTCGCTTCTTCTTCCCTCGGATTTCTATTATCAGGAGGGCGGCACTTAACAATATTGCAGATGTGATAGTCGTCTTCTGTCAGTTCAAAACTCTGCAATAGAGTATCAAGCAATTCACCGGAACGCCCCACAAAGGGCAGCCCCTGCGCATCCTCGTTCGCCCCCGGCCCCTCGCCCACTATCATGAGTGGAGCGTCAATGGAGCCTCGCCAGATAACTACATTCTGTCTGCTTTGAGCCAGCTCACAATCCTGACAGGCCAGACAATTGTCGATAAAGCCCTGCCAGGCAGGAGTTATTTTTCTATTTTCTTCAGTACTCATATGCAAACAATTATACCCTACTCTCCTTGGAAAATATGGATGGATAAATTAATTCAAAAATTGGTATTATTGGTGCTTGTCATGATTTTAATTTATATGTATAATCCCAAGATACTTTATCTCTGGAAGGAGAAAATAAAATGAAAAGAAGCAGAGTACTCGTACTTTCCCTGATATTGGTAGTGGCGCTGGTTCTGGCAGCCTGCGGTGGCAACACTGACAAACGCTACGAATATAAAGGAGAAATGGACGAACACGGCTGGGCTGTTGAAGCCTGGATCGACGTGGAAGACGGTAAAATTGTGGATTCATTCTTCGATTACGTAAACGAAGATGGGAATTACAAATCGGAAGATCAGGCATACATCCAGTCAATGAAAGAGAATTCAGACGTAGGTGCTGATATTTCTGTAATCATTAACTATCTGGAAGACTATCTGAAAAACAATACCGATGTAAGTGGTATTGACGCTGATGCAGTAAGCGGTGCGACTTCAACAGTCAATAATTTCAAAATTGCCGCAGAGAAATTGTACAAAGATGCAGGTTTAGCTGATTAATTGCCTGATTTCTATTAAGCCGAAAGTGCTAAAGACGCCGTTTGGAAAAGCGGCGTCTTTTTTTCTGCAATTTACTTATTCGTAAAGTTTAGCTGCGTTACTTATCTAGACCTAAGTCAGAGGACGCATAGTCGGGAAAAGCAGCACATCCCGAATCGATCCGGAATCAGTCAAAAGCATGACCAGACGGTCAATGCCGATGCCCAGGCCTCCGGTTGGCGGCATGCCATACTCGAGAGCCTCCACAAAATCTTCATCCGGAAGCTGGGCTTCCTCGTCACCTGCCTCATGCTTTTTCATCTGATCAGCGAAGCGTTCCTTTTGATCTATGGGATCATTGAGCTCAGAATAGGCATTGCCGTATTCACGGCCGCCGATGAACAGTTCAAAGCGTTCAACTAAACCGTTACTGTCAGGCTTCCTCTTGGTCAGAGGTGAAATCTCAATCGGATAATCCATCAGAAAAGTCGGCTGAACCAGTTTTTCTTCAGCGTAAAGTTCAAAACAGTGGTTAAGCAATTCGCCTCTGCTCATCTCCGGCAAAACATCCGGTACTACGCGTTCTGCCATCACACGATGGGCGTCGGCGTCATCTTCAATCTCTCTGAAGTCTATGCCGGCATATTCCTTGACAGCATCAAGCATGGTCATGCGGCGGAAAGGCGGGTTAAGATCGATTTCCACTCCCTGATAAGTGATCTGCAAATCATCGAGAACGGCTCGCGCAGCGCTCACAACCAAATCTTCAGTCAAATCCATCATGCCGTGGTAATCGGTATAAGCCTGATATAGTTCCATCATGGTAAATTCAGGATTATGCTTGGTGCTCATGCCTTCGTTGCGGAAATTACGTCCGATCTCAAAAACGCGCTCAAAGCCACCCACAATTAATCTTTTCAGATAAAGTTCCGGTGAAATTCGCAGGAAAAGGTCCAGGTCGAGAGCATTATGATGCGTCACGAAAGGCTTTGCTGAAGCACCCCCGGCGACGGTGTTGAGTTGAGGAGTTTCCACTTCGAGAAAATCCCGGTCCATCAGTTCCTGACGTATCGTCTGAATAATAATGCTGCGCTTGATAAAGGTATCGCGCACGTCAGGATTCATGATCAAGTCCAGATAACGCTTGCGATAGCGGGTATCAGTGTCGCGCAGACCGTGAAATTTCTCCGGTAAGGGACGTAAAGATTTACTCAGCAGTAGCCAGCCTGTGTTTCTGATAGAGATCTCGCCGCGATTGGTGCGAAACACCTGGCCTTCGATCCAAACCAGGTCGCCGATATCAAGTGATTGCCACTTTTCATAGTCTTCAGCGCCCAGCACATCGATTTTGCTGAAGATCTGAATTCTCCCTGTAGTATCCTGCAAATCGCTGAAACCGACTTTGCCCATACCACGCTTACTCATAAGACGTCCTGCGACTGTAACGGTCTTTTCCTCAAGCTCGTCAAAATCGTTGATCACTTCCTGAGCATGATGAGAAACATCACATTTGGTAATCAGGTAAGGGTCTTCACCTGCTGCCTGTAAAGCTTCCAACTTTTCCAGCCTTATCCGTTCCTGATCGGACAGGTCTGATGCTGCAGCTGCAGCTACTTGCTGATCATTTGTCATTATTATGCACTCCTTTGGGCAGCGAAATATCAATGATTTTGTATTTCAACATCCCCGACGGAGTCTTCACTTCGACCACTTGGCCTTTCTGTTTGCCGATCAGAGCGGCACCTACAGGGGACTCATTGGACAATTTGCCATTGAAAACATCTTCTTCCTGTGCGCCGACGATGAGATAAGAGTCCTCTTCTCCGGTCTCTTCGTCTCGCAGACACACCTGGCCACCGAGACTTACCCGTGTCTTGCTGACACGCTTCTCTTCGATGACAGTTGAGTTTTTAAGAATCTTTTCAATTTCATGGATACGGATTTCGTTGTCAGCCTTGGCCGCAGTCGCTTCTTCGAACTCCGAGTTTTCTGAGATATCGCCAAATTCACGCGCCTGTTTCAGGCGCTCAGCGATTTCCTCTGCTACTCTGGTCTTGCGATCCTCCAGTTCGGCATGTAATTCGTTTAATCCGTTATAGGTTAGTTCGTATGCTTTTTCAGCCATAGATGCTCCCTTGTGTTTCTATTTCGTAGAAGTGTTTAATTTCCCTAGTGGCAGCTGCCACTAGGGAAGGATAACATATTAGTTCTATTTCTGCAGAAAGCGCAGCTATCATGTATCTTTGCGGATTACATCATGCGCTCCGCCCTCGACAATACTCGTCGGCGAAACGACAACCATGCGCGCTTTCTTCTGGAACTCGTCGATAGTTAATGCACCACAGGAAACCATGGTCGCGCTGACCTTGGCCAGACTCTTATCGACATTGTCCTTAAGTTTACCCGCATAAGGAACGTATGAATCAACGCCTTCCGCAAAGAGCATCTGACCATCGTCACCGACTGATTCGTAACGCTGCCAGTTTCTTGCGCGTTCTGAGCCTTCTCCCCAGTATTCCTTCACATAGTTGCCATTAACGGACAGGGTCCGTCCCGGGCTTTCGTCAAAGCGGGCAAAATAGCGGCCCAGCATGACAAAATCTGCGCCCATAGCCAGAGCCAGTGCCATATGATAGTCATAAACAATGCCGCCATCAGAACAAAGCGGTATATAAACACCCGTTTCTTCAAAATAGCGATCACGTTCAGCCGCAACAGCCAGCAGGGCTGAAGCCTGTCCCCGTCCTATACCTTTTTGTTCGCGTGTAATACAGATTGAACCGCCTCCAATTCCCACTTTAATAAAGGAAGCTCCGGCCTCCGCCAGAAAGCGGAAACCTTTCTCGTCAACTACATTGCCTCCGCCGACAGGAAAGTCGGGACCATAATGCTCGTGCACAAAGTCCAGGGTGTCTTTCTGCCACTCACTGAAACCATCTGAAGAGTCGACACACAGCACATCTGCTCCGGCCTCAATCAGTGCCGGGACCCGATCCATATAATCGTGAGTGTTGATGCCTGCGCCTACCATCAGGCGTTTATGATCATCCAGAAACTCCGCCGGGTTTTCCTTGTGACGGTCATAGTCCTTGCGGAAAACAAAAGCCACCATGCGGCCTTCTTTGTCCAGAATAGGCAGTTGATTTATTTTGTGTTCCCAGATGATGTCGTTGGCTTCGGAAAGGCTTATGCCTTCCTCGCCATAAACCACCTCTGATATAGGAGTCATGAATTCCTTTATCGCTGTTTCGCGTGACAGTCTGGATACACGATAATCACGGCTCGTAACAATACCTAAAAGCTTGCCGTTAGCGCTACCGTCATCCGTGATTGCTACCGTGGAATGTCCGGTCTTTTCTTTGAGTCTCAATATATCGGACAGCTTGTCGTCCGGTTTCAGGTTGCTGTCACTGCTGACAAAGCCGGCTTTATACTTCTTGGCTCGCACCACCATCTCGCACTGCGACTCGATCGGCTGTGAGTTGAAGACAAAAGCGAGACCGCCGGCCCGAGCCAGGCCAATAGCCATGCGGTCACCCGACACTGACTGCATAATGGCCGAAACCATGGGAATGTTTAGCTGCATCGGGCACTCCTCCTCACCTTTCCTGAACTTAATCAGAGGCGTGACCAGGGAAACATTTTCTGTGCCCATCTCTCGTGTCGTGAGATTGGGCAGCAAGAGATACTCACTAAAGGTTCTGGATAATTCGGAATCAATCTTTGCCACGTTATTCTCCTTTACTGTGCTTCAGCGCTCTTTCTAAAAACTCCTGGAATAAGGGATGTGTTCTTGTCGGTCTGGATTTGAATTCCGGGTGAAATATCGTGCCGACATAAAACGGATGATCAGTTAATTCAACTGCCGCGACTCTCTTGGATTCGCTCTTGATGCCACTCATCTTCAAACCTGTTGAAGCGAGTGGCGTCATATAGGCAGGATTAAACTCACGGCGTTGATGGTGTCTTTCAGAAGCTTTTTCGCTCTTGTAAATGCTATGCAGCAGAGTCCCCGGCTCGATATCAAAATCAAGTGCGCCGCTGACCATGGGCAGGTCGCTGTAATTAATTTCATCTATGTTGGCGCGTGTTCCTTCAGGCAGGTTGTCGAAGAAAAAGACGTCCTGGCAAGGCACTTCCGCTTCATCAGTGTGCGCTTCTTTAAGACCGGCCAGATTACGCGCAATCTCAACCACGCCCATCTGCATGCCAAGACCGATACCGAAGAAGGGAATCTTTTCTTCTCTGGCGTATTGCGCTGCCCGGATCATACCTTCCATACCGCGCGGACCGAAGCCGCCGGGAATAATGATTCCTGCCGGATTACCCATGTACCGGGCCACTTCCTCATCAGAAGCGCCTTCCAGCAGTTCGCTTTCCACCCAATTTATTTTCACTTCCAGCCCCAACTCGACACCGGAATGTTCCATCGCTTCTAAAACGCTGTAATATGCATCATGAAGTTCAGTATATTTCCCAACCAGAGTAATCTTAATCGGTGTACGCGCAGCGCGGGTCATCTCAAGCAATTTAATCCAATCATCCAGCTCCGGCTCAACGTTCTGAGCAATCTGCAGACGCTCGCAGACAACATTAGCCAGGCCTTCATTTTCCAAAAGCAGCGGCAATTCATAAACAGAACCACAGTCAATATTTTGAATAACTGAGTCGTAGCGGACATTACAGAAACGCGCCAGTTTGTTGCGAATCTCCGGTGTCAGCACTTTTTCAGTGCGGCAGACAAGAATATCAGGCTGAATACCATAGGAGAGCAGCTCTTTAACACTATGCTGCGTTGGTTTTGTCTTGATTTCTCCGGGCTTTTTCAAGTACGGCAAAAGAGTTACATGAATGAATAAGCAATTTTCACGTCCTACGTCGTAGGAAACCTGACGAATAGCTTCTAAGAAAGGCTGACCTTCCACGTCGCCAACCGTGCCGCCGATTTCAGAGATAACTACATCAACATCATCCACTGCGCCTACTTTGTAGATATGATCTTTTATTTCGTCAATAATATGGGGAACAACCTGCACAGTGCCGCCGCCGTATTCGCCTGCGCGTTCACGGCTGATCACATTAAGATAAACCTGACCGGAAGTAATGTCACTTTCTGCCGTCAGATTAACATCGGTAAATCGCTCATAGTGACCGATATCCAGATCATTCTCTGCGCCATCTTCTGTAATAAATATTTCTCCATGTTGAGTGGGACTCATCAATGAAGGGTCAACGTTAATATAGGGATCCAGTTTCTGGTTGCGGATATTCAGACCCCTGGCCTTGAGCAGACGCCCTAAGGCTGCCGCAGTTATACCCTTCCCCAGCCCTGATACTACACCACCTGTTACGAAAATAAACTTTGCCTTCATTAAATTCTACTTCCCCTCAACTAAAATAATAAATTACTTTCTGCCTGATTTCCCAAGTCTCGTCTTCCAGCCTTATATAAATACATAAATAAACTTCTAGTCATTGTATTCACCTGCGCACGAGGTGTCAATTTATTCGTTCCAGGCAAAAGTATGCCAATCCAGTTTTTCTGACAGCTCACTTAGCACCTTGATCGCACCAATACTGTTGCCGTATATATCCAGAGAAGGTCCATACGCTCCGATACCAAAACGCTGATGCGCAGCAGCCAGGATGCCGCCTCCGACACCGCTTTTAGCTGGGAGGCCGATGCGAACAGCAAATTCTCCGGTACCATTGTAGAGGCCACAGGTAAACAAGAGTGTCAGCGTTATCTTCACGGACTCAGCATCAACTTTCTGCTCTCCTGTCAATGGATCATAGCCCCCATTCGCCAGAACAACGGCAAAGCGCGACAACTCCCTCGCTGTCATTTCCACAGCGCAGCCACGCGTATAGAACCAGAGTGAATCCTCTAGAGAGTTCGTCAGCAGATGCAGACGTTTCAACTCCCAGGCCAGAGCATGGTTTCGTTCACTGTGACTT
>JAQWBU010000181.1 GCA_028706195.1 Eubacteriales bacterium | reverse complement strand
AACAAAGTGCGTTGTTCTTCACGCAGCTCTTCATCCTTTTCCCTGAGAATCCGGATGCTTCGTTCCAGTTGACGAGCTTCTTTTTCATCGGGTAGATCCGTGCTTGCCAGGTCCAGACTAAGAACAGGGTCTTTAAGTACTGATATTAAATCAGAGCGGGTGCGGAAAAGTTTACCCTGCGCCGGAGCGGCAAGCTTATCACGGCTCAGCTCAAGGCGCTCTTTCAACTGCAATAAGTGTGATCGCTGAACGGATGCATCAACGGATTCATCCAGCAAGGTTCTCCAGTCAAGACGTTGGGCTAAAAGGTCTGATTCAGCGCCTACAGTTCCGGGAAGAAGATACTTCTCTGCCTCCTCATCGTTGGCCGCAGCTCGAACTATCTTTTGGGAGATATCATCTGTGAATATAAAATATAAATCCGGGACCGCTGCGATGGCAGCAATCTTTTTCTCAAATGAGTCAGATATGGACGGAAGTTCGTCCTCATAAAATGCTTGAAAGAACTTTTTCTTTTCAGATTCTGAAAGCGCTGCGTTACGTGAACTTAGGGCGGACTGAATGGAAAGAGTCGGAGATATTCCCACGTTATTTTCATCAAAATAAAGTACTGTTGTTCCGCGTTTGAGCAAAATCTTATTGTCATCTGCATTGCTTTCCCCCGCTATCGGAACGGGATATGTGCAACGAATTTCAGTCATCCTCATGCGCCTGATCCACCTCTCAGCACTATCATTACAACTTTAACACAAGTAGCAGTTTCTTAGATCCTGAAAAATTATCTTCACACTTTTGCGCTCAAATGCCTTGTAACTCAAGTGACAAAGCTTATGACTGATTTAAATTTAAGCTATATTAATAATCAAGAAACAAATACATGTTCTATGTAAGGAGAAAATCAATATGAAAATGACTGAAGAACTTAAAAAACTATTTCATGAGCAGATCAAACTAGAATATGATTCAGCTTTCATCTATCTGGCTATGAGTGAATGGTTAAATCAGAACGATTGGGTGGGCGCTGCACATTGGATGGAAATTCAATATCGTGAAGAACTCACACATGCCGAAGGTTTCATTCGCTATCTCACATTGAGAAATGAAGAGGTAGAACTCCAGCAATTAGCTCAAGCGCCTAAAGAATGGGATTCCCTGCTGGCACTGTTCCAGGCAGCTTTGGCACACGAAGAGATCATAAGTGAAAAAATCAACAAAATGGCTGAACAGGCTGAGAAAGACGGCGACAGAGCCGCCCGTTTATTCCTCCAGTGGTACATAAATGAGCAAGTCGAAGAAGAAATGAATGCCAACGATAATGTTATGGGTGTCGAACGCACCCAAGGCAACATTGCCGGTCTACTCGCTTTCGACAACCAGAAAGGCACACGTGTTTGGGCAAGTGAAGAAGTTCCTCTTTTTTCCTTCTAATATATACAGTTAATTGTAAGCACGAGATCGATAGCAGCAGTCTCGTGGGAATAACCCCGCTTGATACAGCGGGGTTATTCTTTTTATCTTGACAAGTAAAAGTCGCGCGGCTAAGATAATGTAGCTGCCGAAGTGGCTCAGTGGTAGAGCAATTCACTCGTAATGAATAGGTCGTGGGTTCAATCCCCACCTTCGGCTCCAAATGAAACCCTCAAACGAAAAGTGTTTGAGGGTTTTCTCTTTTTCATAATCAATATTTTATTTCTTATACAAAAACAACACCCCATTTAATTAATGGAGTGCTGTTTATTGTGTTTGATATATTAGCTGTTTAGTCTTTATTAATCAAAGCCAGACAGCGCTGCGCCACGTCTTCAGCGGTGAAACCGAATTTCTCGAAGAGCACATCCGCCGGAGCTGAGGCGCCATAGTGATCCAGGCAGACAACATCGCCATCCAGACCAACAAATTTATACCAGGACATGTCAGAAGCTGCTTCGACAGCAAGGCGTTTGCGCATCGATGCCGGCAGTACTCTTTCCTGATAGGCTGCATCCTGTTCGGCAAAAAGCTCGAATGACATCATGGATACAACTCTGACCGGATGTCCTTTCGCCAGCAGAAGGTCTGCTGCTTCCAGAGCTAGTTGAAGCTCTGATCCCGATGCCATGATAATGGCCTCAAAATCCTTAGCATCCCTCGCCACATAGGCTCCACGCAGAGCGCGTTTAGCACATGTTTCTGCAGACGGCACCGACTGGCGTGTCAGGATGAGAGCACTAGGCTTTCCGCTTTCAACAGCTTTTTTCCAGGCAGCAGCTGTTTCCAGCCGGCCGGCCGGACGCATAACATTAAGACCGGGAGTCGCGCGCAACATTGTCAAATGTTCCACCGGTTGATGGGTAGGACCATCCTCTCCCAAACCGATACTGTCATGGGTGAAAACAAATACTTGAGGTACCCCCATCAGGGCAGCCAGACGAATAGCGCCTCTCATATAATCGGAAAACACAAGGAAGGTTGCACTATAGGGAAGCACGCCGCCATGCAGTGCCATGCCGTTACAGATAGCTG
>JAQWBU010000003.1 GCA_028706195.1 Eubacteriales bacterium | reverse complement strand
TCTTTATCGTAAACAAAGACTTCATGTTCCGCGAAGAGCATCAGATTTGCTTTCTCACCCTCCATGATCGGGATATCATCCTGATGAAGCAGCCGGCGTGGATTTACGCAGAGCAAGTTCAGCGCTTCCATCAAATTTAGCCTCCTGCTCAGCACTAATTCCTTGTAGACTACAGGCCACAGAGTTTCCAAACCGATTACTCCATTTAAAGCCAGTGCAAATTCCACTTCCTTTTCATCTCTGTGATGGGGGGCATGATCGCTCACAATGACGTCAATTGTTCCGTCACAGATCCCTTCCAAGACTGCCAGACGATCTTTTTCACTGCGCAAGGGTGGATTCATTTTGAAATTGCTACGAAAACCGCGCACAGAAGCATCGGTGAAGGTGAAATAATGCGGACAAGTTTCTGCAGTAACCTGTACTCCTCTGGCTTTGGCATCTCTGATCATGGAGATACCGGTAGCAGTGCTGACATGACAGATATGGATAGGACAGTCATAGTATTCGGAAATCAGAAGATCGCGCGCTATCATGACATCCTCTGCCAGAGTGGGGATACCGAAAAGCCCCATTTCTGTAGAGACCCAGCTCTCATTCATACTTCCGCCCTCGGCCAGACTGCTATCTTCACAGTGTGAGTGCAAAGTACAGCCGAAAGCCTGAGCATAAATCATAGCTTTTCGCATCATCTCAGCTCTTTCAATCGCTCTGCCGTCATCACTGAAAGCCACCGCTCCTGCATCGCGCATCAGCCCGATCTCTGCCAGTTCCACTCCGGCCAGCCCTTTGCTCACGGCACCTATCGGCAATACTTCACAATAGCCTGCTGTCTCTGCTCTATCGATCAGATATGATATCAGAGCAGGATTGTCCACTACCGGCTGGGTGTTGGGCATACAGGCAAGTTGGACGATTCCTCCGTGAGCTGCGGCGCGTGTGCCCGAAACAAGATCTTCTTTATACTCCTGGCCTGGTTCTCGGAGGTGAACGTGTGCATCAGTCAGACCCGGAACAGCAATCAATCTCCGGGCATCAATCTCGGGCAAAGTATCTGCTTCATCAGCTGCGATCACGATTCCTTCTTTGATAGCAAGATCCCCAAGTTCGTCTTTTCCAGAGTAGGGATCTACAACGCGTACATTACGCAGCACAAAATTCGCTGCTTTCAAGTGACTCAACTTTTTCTTTATCATTGGGCATTTCTCCTTGCCTGCAAAAGATACAAAAGAGCCATGCGCACTGCGACACCGTTCGTGACCTGTTGGTGAATGACCGATCTTTCATGCTCATGAACAGATGTAGGCATTTCAACTCCATGGTTGCAGGGTCCCGGGTGCATAATGATGGCATCTTCTTTGGCGCAGTCCAGCACCTCTTCATCAATGCCGAAAAAATGAGCATACTCGCGAATGCTGGGAAAGAGTGCGCTTTTCTGTCGTTCGAGCTGGACGCGAAGTCCAATCACTACATCTGCATCTTCGCATGCCTCTCGCACGTCGTGGCAGATCATACATGGCATATGATCGAGATGTCGCGGCATCATAGTTGGTGGTGCTGCCACCCGCACCTCTGCACCCATTTTTGACAAACCCCAGATATTGGAGCGCACAACTCTGCTGTGCAGGGCATCACCTGCGATGGCTACCCGCAGACCTTCAATCTTTCCTTTATATTCGCGGATAGTCAGCATGTCGAGAAGAGCTAGAGTAGGATGTTCGTTCATGCCATCACCGCCGTAAATTACACTGGCTGAAATTAAGGGAGCTATTAAATGAGGAGCGCCGCTTTGATTGTGTCGCATTACAAGCAGATCAGTCGCCATAACATCAATCGTCTTCACAGTGTCATACAAATTCTCGCCTTTGTGAATGGAACTTCCCGAACCAGAAATATTGGAAGAATTAGCTCCCAGATATTTGCAGGCCATTTCAAAAGAAAGTCTGGTTCTGGTACTATTCTCTAGAAAAAATAGAACAACTGTTTTCCCTGCCAAATGTGCAGTCTTCTTTGTCGGAGAGTCAAGTATGTACCGCATCATGTCGGCTGTATCCAGGATTAGTTCGATATCATTTCTGCTTGTTTCCTGAAGACCAAGTAGATCCTTGCTTTCAAGCATTTTCTCCACAGCTTAATCCTCCAGTTCTGCCAGCAAGACCTGCTCCACGCCGTCATACTCAGGCACTTGAACTAATATGAGCTCACGTGATGACGTCGGCACATTCTTACCTACGAAATCCGCCTTAATGGGCAATTCTCTGTGTCCACGATCAACTAGAATTGCCAACTGCGTCTTTGCCGGTCTGCCCAGATCAAATATTGCATCGATAGCAGCCCTTACTGTGCGACCGGTGTAGAGAACGTCGTCCACCAGGACTATAGTCATTTCGTTCACATTGAAGGGAAGATCCGTTTTGTTGATTTCCGGATGCCTGGAGAGCTGGCTTAAATCGTCACGATAAAACGTGATATCCAAAATGCCTTCTAGGGGTCTCCTGCCTTCAATTTTTTCAATATTTTCCGCCAGAGCACGAGCCAAAGGCACTCCCCTTCTTTGTATTCCGACCAGGGCCAGTTTTTCGATTCCGTGATTTCTTTCGATGATTTCGTGTGCGATGCGCCTGAGTGCTCGCTGCATTGCCATCTCGTCCATTAATATAGATTTGATCTGCATGTCTTCCTCCTTTTGGGCAAAAAAAAGCCGGGCAATGTCCCGGATACAGTTAAAGCATCTATTTTGCGGCAGAAAATCCGCGCACTTCCGTGCTGACGCCCTAGCAGCCTCACAGGACTGTTTTATAGGTTCTGCTAAATAGTAAACCTGAATCAACAATTTAACAAGTGACAATGTGAAATATTTATCTTAATAAATGTGGGCGTCCCGGTTAAACATTGACGAAAACGGCAATTGACGTATCATTATGAGTGATGCTGAATTTACGAGATCTAAAATCATTTGTGACAGTTATTGACAGCGGCAGTTTTTCCAAAGCTGCTAAAAAGCTTGCCTTATCTCAGCCGACTGTAAGTGCGCACATTAATTCTCTGGAGGAAAAACTGGCTCTGCAGTTAGTTGTTCGTTCCACGAAATCCTCAACTACTACTGAAGCCGGATCACTCCTCTATGATCATGCCAAGCGGATTCTTGATCTTCTGGATGAGGCCGAGACTGATTTGCGTGCATACTCAGCAAAAAACGACAATACTTTGCGTATAGCTGTCTCCACCATACCGGCTTTGTACTTTCTTCCCGAATCATTACCTCAATTGCAGAAAGTTTTCCCGGATCTTTCCTACGACATCATCGAAACCGACAGCACCGGAGCAGCTGCTGCTGTTTACGAACATCGAGCAGATCTTGCAATCGTTGGAACTAAACTGGAATATGAAGGTCTATTATTTACCAAAATAGCGGAAGAATCTTTGCTCCTGATAGCTCCGCCACTAGAACCATATCTCAGTTCTGTATCTAAGGTTAATCGCCATGATTTGCAAAGCTGGCCCTTCATCAGACGCGAAGAAGGTTCGGGCACCTGGCTGGAATCCTATAATTTTTTTAATTCTTACAATATCAATCCGGAAGCGCTGAATACTGTCGCCATGGTGAATGGCACCAGTATGGCCTTGCAGAGTGTGAAAAGCGGGCTTGGTTACACTTTGTTGTCGGAGCAGGCGGCCAAACCCTACATCGAAAGAGGGGATGTTATCGATCTTGAATCGAACTCCTCTGATCTTAAACGATATTTCTGGCTGGTAACTCCCGACAACAGACCCAGTACACCGGCACTAAGATTTTTTACTGCTTTAGTAAAAAAAAGAAATACGGGTACTTCCTAATTATTTCTAAAGTGACGTTATGATTTCTGTTTTTACGCTAAACTGTCAGCAGAAGCTGATATCAGAGTTGATGATAATTTTGTTTTTTGTTTAGAATCAAACAGTTATTTGATAAATGGAAGCAGGATATGACAAAAGTTTTGATAATTGCAAACCCTGTTGCAGGCAGAAATACCAATTCCCGGCCTTGGCTGGAGCTGGAACAAGAACTGTTGCAGCTTGGAATAGATGTCACTCTTCGGGTGACCTCACAAATTTATGATGCTACATTGATTGCTGTGGCTGAAGGATCCGCTCATGACTTTGTTTGCGCCTGTGGTGGTGACGGAACTTTGTCTGAGGTTGCCTCCGGTCTGATGTACTTGGAAAAGCGACCTTTTCTATCTTTTCTACCCATGGGCACAACCTGCGATGTAGCTAACAGCTTCAACTTGCCTTCTGAACCACATTTAGCTGCTGAAATAATGCTCTACGGTCTATCTTTTGCGATTGACATTGGCTCGATCAGTGGTAGTGAAGCCTTCATCAGGCAGGACCTGCCACAAGGAGTTGCACCTAAGGAGATCGACCGCTTACCGCATCATTTCACCTATGTGAGCAGCTTCGGCGCTTTCAGCGAAACATCATATTCTACTTCCCGTAACCTAAAGAATGCCTTGGGTCATTTCGCTTATGTGCTCAATGGTCTCACGTCACTATCTACCATAGAATCTCTCAATGTCCGGATTACAAGGGATGGCCGCACGAGCGAAGAATCCTTGATCTTTGGTGCTGTCGCTAATTCCAGCTCCATTGGCGGCGTACTTGAAATCCATGGCGCTCGCTTCGATGATGGCAAATTTGAGCTGCTTTTAATTCGCACACCGGAAAATATCATGCAGGTAGGACCTATGCTCAACAATTTGATAAATCACCACAGTGATCCACTTATTATCAGAGAGCTGGTGTCTGAATGTGAATTCGAGTTTCTCGATGACATGAATTCCATGACTGTTGACGGCGAATATGGCGGCACCCGTAAGTGCTGGCGTTTTGTTAACCATCCGCGCTCAATCAGCTTTAAAGTACCGGAACTTCCTCATCCGCCTTCGCATCCGGATACCGTTAAGGACGCAAGACCGAAACATCTCAGCTAAATTGAATTGGCTTGACATTTCGTAGAAAGAAAGGACAGCAAATGGACAAAATCAAACTGACTTCAATGACCAGCGCCGGAGGCTGAGGCTCCAAACTGGGACCGGAGGTCCTCTCTCAACTGCTGAAAGATTTGCCCAAGGTTAATGATGGACGGCTAATAGTCGGCTATGATTCTTCGGACGATGCCTCGGTCTATTTGGCACGTGAAGATTTGGCCATTGTGCAAACCATAGACTTCTTTCCGCCTATTGTCGACGATCCCTATGAATTCGGACTAATCGCAGCAGCCAATGCGATTAGCGATATATACGCCATGAATGCAAAACCTGTCACAGCTTTAAATCTCATCTTAGTTCCTTCTTGTCTTCCTCTGGAAATGGTTCGCGAAATCCTGCGCGGCGGTGCGGACAAGGCCCTGGAAGCCGGCTTGATCATTGCCGGCGGACACTCGATTGAAGATGATGAACCAAAATATGGTCTCTCCGTCATGGGTTTGGCGCATCCGGATGAGCTCTGGCGCAACGATACACCCCGCATCGGAGACGTCTTGCTGCTTACTAAACCATTAGGAACCGGTGCTTTAACCACCGCAATGAAAGTTGAACTGATTTCGAAAGAAACTGAACGTCTGGTGATTGAAACCATGGCCCGCCTGAACAAAAATGCTGCCGAGGCTGCCTGCGACTTAGACGTGTCCGCAGCCACCGATGTTACAGGATTTGGCCTTCTGGGTCATGCTGCGGAAATGGCCGGGGGAAATAAGCGTTGCAGCTTGATCATTGACAGCGAAAAACTGCCGTTACTGCCCGAAGCGTTGGATCAGGCTGCCGGCGGGATTTTACCTGCGGGAGCATACCGAAACAGAGGCTTTGTTGGTGACAGAGTGAAAATAGCTTATTCTGTTCAGTTGGCACGAGCTGATCTGATGTTCGACCCTCAAACGTCGGGTGGTCTTCTATTGACCATGGCTCCATCTGACGCTCTAAAATATGTGGAAGAAATGAAAAATCGAGGCGAAGATGCCTTCGTCATCGGTGAAGTAACGGAGTACAGATCTCACCCGCTTGAAGTAATCTGATTGAGAACGCTAAGCCGTCTCTACGATAGACTTCAGAATGTCGGCTACTTTATCTACATCCGACAGACTATGATTATATGCAAAAGAGAAACGCACTGTTCCCTGGGGATAGGATCCAATTGTCTGATGGGCTCGGGGAGCACAATGTAAGCCTACCCGTGTCAGCACTCCTGCTTCAGATAAACGCTGCGAAAGTTCCGCCGGATCCATTCCGTCCAGTTGCAAAGAAACCACTGCTACGCGTCCCTCTCTTTCTTCAGGATCAGAAATACCAAAGATCCGAACTCCCGGAATCTCACTAATACGGCGCAAAAACTGTGCTGTCAGATCAGCTTTGTGTTCATGAATATCAAATATACCCGTTTCTTCAATCCAGTCCAAAGCGGCGCTTAAACCCGCAATCGCAGGCAAGGGAAGTGTTCCCGCCTCGAGGCGGTCAGGCAAAGGTTCCGGCATCGTCTCCAATTGGGAAAAGCTCCCTGTTCCTCCGCAGACTAGCGGCTCAATCAAATCCGCTGCCGTGTCAGAGAGGATCAAAGCACCTACGCCCTGAGGACCCATAAGACCTTTGTGGCCGGTAACAGTCAAAGCATCAATATTTTCTTCACGCATTGAAATAGGATAAGTGCCGGCAAGCTGAGCACTATCAACAGCAAACATAATTCCCTTTTCCTGACAGATTTTACCGATCTCCCTTATGGGTAGTCGGGTGCCGACGACGTTTGAAGCAGCAGTGACTACTATCAGTTTGGTTTCCGGTTTTATCAGTTCAACAATTTTCTCAGGATCAAGCCGACCTTGCTTGTCAGCTGCAGCAAGTGAAAACTCAATGCGGCCATCATCCCGTAAATGGGTAAGGGGGCGCATCACCGCGTTATGCTCCATTGAGCTCGTGATGACATGATCCCCTTTTTGCAAAATTCCATAAAACAAGACATTAAGAGCCAAAGTCACGCCTGAAGTGAAAGTGACGTTTTTGATTTTCGGTGCATCAAATAAATCGCACAGCTGCTCCCTCGTACGATACAACATTGCCTCGGTGTCAAAGGCTCCGGCATAAATTCCACGCGAAGCGTTAAAAGCTCCCGCATCAATAAAATTTTTCATTGCCTCGCCAACAGCCGGCGCTTTAGGTGAAGCTGTGCTGGCCTGATCTGCATTGATAAAAATACTCATTGAACATTTCTCCATGTCTTTATTAGATTATTCAATAAAGCCTGATTCAAATTATCTGATCGTATAATATGCTCGATTAACGTTCAGTGCAAATTTGATTATCAAATAAAATGCCTGCTGAACTTTAATAATATTATAAGAGGAGAGAAACATGAAGAAGAAAAACTTGATTCTTGTCGTAGTGACAGGCTTAGCTCTGGGCGCTGCCGGAGTCGGTCTGATGCTACTGGGAAACCCCGCCAATATGGGTTTCTGTATCGCTTGTTTTGTCCGTGACACTTCCGGTGCCTTGCACTTGCATTCCGCACCAGTCGTACAGTACGCCCGTCCGGAAATTATCGGTCTCTTACTGGGATCATTTATAGTTTCATTGGTGACAAAGGAATTTAAAGCCAGAGGTGGTTCATCACCCTTGACACGCTTTGTTCTCGGCTTTTTTGTCATGATCACAGCACTGGTTTTCCTGGGTTGCCCCCTGCGTATGGTATTGCGTATGGCCGCAGGTGATCTCAATGCCTGGGTTGGTTTAGTTGGATTTGTCCTGGGTGTGTACATAGGTACACTTTTCCTGAAAAACGGTTATTCATTAGGCCGCACTTACAAAAAGAACGCAGTTGAAGGGGCTATAATGCCTGCGACTCAAGTCGTTTTGCTGGTTTTGCTGGCCACCGGCAGCAGCTTGCTGGCATGGTCTGAATCCGGACCGGGCGCAGCTCGCGCTCCGATGTGGATTGCACTCGTGATCGCTCTGATCATCGGCGGTCTGGCTCAACGTTCACGTATCTGCCAAATGGGTGGTTTCCGTGATCTTATCATGCTGAAAGATCCGCATCTTTTCTGGGGCGGGCTGGCCATCTTTGTTGCTGCACTTGTCTTTAACCTCGCTGCAAGCACCTTTAACCTTGGCTTTCAGAATCAACCAATAGCTCACAGTGAGCATCTCTGGAATCTACTGGCAATGGTCGGTGTCGGTCTTGGCTCCGCTCTTCTGGGCGGCTGCCCGATGCGTCAGCTCGTCCTGACCGGAACCGGTAACGTTGACTCCGCTATCACAATGCTCGGCTTCCTGGTCGGTGCAGCTTTCGCACACAACTTCGGACTTGCTTCCGGTGGCGAGAAAATTGAAGAAGGCGTCAGAGTCTCCGGCGGTACTACAGAAGCCGGCAGAATTGCCGTAATCGTTGCAATAGTAATCATGCTTGTAATCGGTTTCGCCTACAGCAAAAAGAAAGAAACTGCAGAAGCGTAATAGAGAACATTCTCGGATGTCTCTGGAAAGGATCTGTTATGAAAAAAGTTGATGCACGCGGATTGTCTTGTCCTGAGCCCGTTCTTTTGGCTAAAGCAGCCATGGACGCCGGCGAGTATCCCTTTGCAGTGCTCGTGGATGATACGACGCCATTGGAAAACATCAAGCGTTTCGCTAATCAAAATAACAAAACTATCGAAGTTGACGAAGCCGGTAACGAATACACCATCACCTTCGTGAAATAAGAAAGACCTAATACACGGCTGGGCAGGTTGACAAGTTCTATCAACCTGCCCAAAATGTATCTGATGAGATATTTAGCTACTTTTTACACGCATTTCGGCGCTTTCAGTTTTCATAAGCGCTTGCAGAAGCTTGGTGATGAATCAGCTAAGCTGATTGCTGCTCCAAGAAAAGTAAGTGTCTCCTGCGGAACAGCGGTTAGTTTTTCTCTTGAATTTGACGCGAAGACTATGGCTGACGAGGACACTGAAGCTGTCTACCTGATTTCCGGAAACAATTTCGATCTGCTCTATCACAACGAATAGGTCAAATACATTTTTTAACTTATCCGGTGATATCCCGGATATTTTTGTTTTCCACCTAAGATCAACGGAATGTCAGTCTCTATTTGATACAATGTAAAGCAATGATTCTTAAATCTTTTAGCTGCAGAGGAGCTTATATGACAACGATTAAAACCCCACGCGATTTACCTCAGATAGACGAGTTCATAGAACTGGAAGAATTGCAGGAACTACAGCGCTGCTATGGACGTGCGCCTGTACTTGCAGCTTGTCGTAGCTGCATTGACAATCTGCGGCAAAGACTTCTCGAAGGATCAACTGCAGAAACCCTGGACAGCTTGTTAGCAGCAGTATCTGCACACGTCAAAGAGAGCCAAAACCCCAAGCTGCGGCGTGTTTTAAATGCAACAGGAACTATACTGCACACTAACCTTGGCCGAGCTCCTCTGGCTCAGGCTGCTGTCGACGCAGTGTGCGAAGTTGCTTCTTCATACAGTAATCTGGAGTACGATCTGGAACTGGGAAAACGAGGTTACCGTACCAGCAATATTGAAGAGAGAATGCAGGACATCTTCGGCGTGGAAGCAGCTGTGGTTGTCAATAATAACGCCGCTGCTGTCCTGCTTACACTGGCGGCTCTGGCCCGCGGCAAGGAAGTCATTGTATCCCGTGGTGAACTAGTGGAAATCGGCGGCTCCTTCCGTGTACCTGAAGTCATGAGCGAAAGTGGAGCCCGACTCATAGAAGTCGGTACAACAAATAAAACTCACCTGAAAGATTATCGCAACGCGATAAATGATGAGACTGCAGCGCTGTTAAAAGTTCACCGCAGCAACTTTCTGATGGAGGGTTTTACTGCTGAAGTTTCCATCGAAGATCTTCATGCGTTGGCTGAAGAGACCGGACTGCCGCTGATATATGATCTGGGCAGCGGTTCTTTTTCCGATGCTCTGACACCTCTGCTGCCGGATGAACCGACAATAAAAGAAGCCCTCGACGCCAAGGTGGATCTCGTTATGTTCTCAGGCGATAAACTCTTAGGAGGACCCCAGGCTGGTATTATTCTGGGACGAGCTGAACATATAGCAAAAATAAAGCATCACCCCCTGCTGCGTCCTCTGCGCGTCGACAAGATGACTTTGGCTGCTTTGGAAGCCACCCTTCTGCTTTACTCTGATCCGGATAAAGCCAGAGAAAACATCCCTCTGCTGCAGATGACGCTGGTAGAGCTTGAGGATTTGAAAGCTCGCAGTGCTCGCCTCGCAGAGAAACTGAAGTCTCACGATATTGACGCTGAGCTTGAAAAAAGTACAGCTGTCCTGGGCGGCGGTTCCTCGCCTGGAGTGACACTTGATTCCTATAATGTTGTTGTAAATCCCGCAGCTGGACAATCTGCTCAGATGATTGATAAGGGCTTGCATAAGGCCGATATTCCTGTCATCTCCAGAATCGTACGAGATCGTCTCCACTTTGATCTGCGGACAATAAAACCCGAAGAGGACAATGACTTGAGTGATATTCTCATTACTGTGTGCAAGAGGGTGCAGCTATGAGCAATAACGTAATCATCGGCACCGCCGGCCATGTGGATCACGGCAAAACCTCACTGATCAGTGCTTTGACAAAAATAGACACCGACAGACTCCGCGAAGAAAAAGCTCGCGGCATCACGATTGAGCTAGGCTTTGCCTATCTGGATCTGCCGGACGGTGGGCGCGCCGGAATTATTGACGTTCCGGGCCACGAACGCTTTGTCAGCAACATGCTGGCCGGCGCAGGCGGCATTGACATCGCTCTTCTGGTAGTGGCAGCAGATGAAGGTGTAATGCCGCAAACCCTTGAACATCTCGGTATTTTGCAGTTGTTAGGCATTAAACAAGGTGTGATCGCTTTGACCAAGATCGATCTGGTGGATGAGGAATGGCGAGAATTGGCAGAAGAAGACCTGCGTGAGCATATTGCCGGTACTTTCCTCGAGAATGCTCCCATCTTCCACGTCTCTTCCACTAATGGGGAGGGCATCGCAGAATTAAGGCAGACATTAATTGATGCTGTTGAAGCAGCGGATCAGAAGAAAGTCTCAGTTCCTTTCCGTCTGCCCATAGATCGTGTATTCACCCTGAGCGGAATCGGGACTGTTGTTACAGGCACCCTTATCGAAGGAAAACTCTCCAGCGGCGACGATGTTGTACTTTATCCTCAGGAGAAAAAGGTCCGCGTGCGTTCAGTTCAGGTGCATGATGAGGCCGTGGATGAAGCAAGAGCGGGACAAAGAGTCGCAGTCAACCTTTCCGGCACGAAAAAGGATGAAGTGGAAAGAGGAAATATTCTGGCTGAAAGTGGATCTCTCTTACCCACTTATATTCTTGATGTCGACTTAAGATCTCTGAAACACAGCCGATTCCAGATTGAAAATGGAATGCGCGTGCATCTTTATCATGGCTCCAGAGAATTGCTGGCAAGGGTGGTTCTGCTGGATCGGGACATTTTGGAAAAAGGCGACACTGCTTCGGCTCAACTGCGTCTGGAAGAACAGACTTACATCAAACAGGGAGATCATTTCGTTGTCCGATTTTACTCTCCGGTAGAAACAATTGGCGGCGGAATCATACTGGATCCGATAGCAAATAAGCGTAAACGTTACAGTGATCTGGACGACTTTGAGCTTATGCGCAGTGAAGATGCTACAGCCAGACTGGATCGGGCCCTGAAAAGCAGTGCCTTGCGCTTTAAACCTTTGAATGAGATTTATTACCGCGCCGGTATACAAGTGGCGGATGGCAAAAAATACCTGCAGCCTTTAATTGAGAGCGGACGCGCAGTGCAGCTTAACGAACAGACAGTCCTTCATATCTCGGGTATGAAACTTTTATCTGAGAAATGCCGTGACATTCTACAAAAATTTCATGAAGCTCTGCCTTTGGAACTGGGCATGAAACGCGAGTCTCTGCGTACCCGGCTATTGCCGCGGGCATCTATACAAGTGTCAGATCGTGTTATCGATGAGCTGGTGAATCTTGGGTATGTCGAAGACAGGGACGGTGAAATTGCCTTGAAAGGACACTCAGCTGACTTGTCCCCCCGTGAGCAGCAACTGATTGATGAACTCAGCTCTCGATATGAAGCTGAAGCTTTCTCACCCAGCGCTACAGATGAATTGATAGCCGAATACAACAAAGATGACAAGATCGACCAAATCCTTTCCAGAATGGTGAACGACGGCATTCTCATCCGTCTGACGGAGCAGATACTGATGCATCACAGTATTGTGGAGAAAGCTCTTAAACAGGTAAAAAAAGATATCGACGAGCGTGGCTCTGTCACACTCGCCGATTTCCGTGATGAGACGGGAACTACAAGAAAGTTCGCCATCGCTATCCTGGAGCACTTCGACCGCTTAAAGCTAACCAAGTTAGTGGGCGACTCCAGAATTTTACTTGGGGACTAGGTTTTTTACAGTATATTTTTTAATCAATCTAACGGGATTATAGGAGAGCTTTGACTTACGTAAGCCGGGATCTCCTGCATCGTCTTCCCTATTGATGTAGACAATCTTTTCGTTAGTGAATTCACGCACAAAGCTGGTCATCAAAACCTGATAGGCTCCACGGTAATTCGTATTGGCCTTTTCAACATGTACGAACAATGTGTCCCCGGTATATTCCCCTAAAGAGAACCCGACCATGAGATCGTCTTCTGCATAGAGGACCGCTCCGAAGGCACGATAAAGTTCCATGTTGTCCAGAACTTCGTGAATCTTGCTGGCTTCTTCCAGAGTTGCTTCATTTGCTTCAGTATCAGCCTCGACAAAGCGATCCAAAAACGCATGCACCTCAGGAATAATGTCCTCATCTATGACCCGGAAACTGTTGAACGGGTAAATCCGGTTAAAACGGTTAATATTATTTCTGGTCGAACGATGGGCTTTCCCTTTGAGTTCCAATAATTCGTTGGCCTCATAAAGATAATCAAAATAATCTCTCTCTTCACAAACTTCCATGTCCGAATAGAAAGACTCTAAGACAGGCAGATCAGCTTCACCTGCAATAGTGTATTGCAATTTGCCTTCTCCTTTGCAGGAGTCACAATACTCCTGAATCAGACGCATACCTTCCTGTCGATCTCCGCCCAGTGGTACGGTAAAGGCGCATTCGTCATCAAATATGCGCAAGCGGAAAACGAGATTACCGGCAACGAAAGCATATTCGTATTTGAAAGCATCCCGCCAGATATAGGTTCCGCCAATAGTCCAATCGGTCATTCTCTGGGGATGCAGCTCCAGATATGGAGCAATTTCAGGAATAGTATCAAGTGTCAATTTCTTAAATTCAAGCATAATAAACGCAAAGAGAGCGAAGCCTCCATTACATATAGAGACTTCGCCTAAATAGTGCCTGGTACTAATCTTCGCTTACATACCCCGCCTTCCGCAGGATTTCCAGTGATCTTTCCGAATTGGCTTCCGAAACCATTACGACCGGTCCCGTACAGCCCATTCCGCTCTGGGCATAAATATTTTCACGCCACAAAACCTGAACAGCATCTTCCAAATCGAGAACCTCAATACCACTGATCTCATAAGTCACAACCTCTGCAGGCGGAGCTTTGATTTCTTCAGCAGGTTCCTGCTTAGCTGACTTGGCCTTGCGCTCTTCTATAATTTCGTTAAGGCCGGCTTTTTTAGCCAAATCCATTTCGTTCTTATAGACGCTGACCAGATCACCTTTTGCCATTGCTGCGGCATAGCGGATTGCACCTGCTATCAAACTGGAGCCGGAGGCGCGGGAAATAATATGCACGATTCCTGACATACCTTCACCCACACCGGGCCCATAACCTTCGCCGACAGTCTCATAAGTGCCACCTGAAGAGAATGAGGACAGCATTTTCACCAATACATTACCGGTTAGCGAATCCGTTACCAGAACATCCTGTGATCCGAGCAATACGTCGTTGCCTCGAACTACAGCGCCTCCATCGGCACGCTTGGAACTCGCTGCTGTAATTGGGTAGCCATTGTCGCTGAGCTTCTTCAGTATCATCTCCGTCTGACGGGCTCCGTCAAGGTTTAGGATGGCTACTGTAGGATTCTCAACACCATAGGCTTTGGCAGTCGCAATTCCTGCGATAGCGCCTTTGACCATGGCTTCGACACGGTCAGTAGCAGCAGTTCCCGTAGTGGTTGCTACAAAATATTTGCGGCCTGTTGCAGGAGCCACTACTCGACCTACGGTTGCCACTCCGATCGGGAATGGATAATGCATAGCTACCGCGGCATCAGCCTTCCCTGAGTTGAGTAAGTTTTCCATTTCTCCGAGACAGTCGTCAGCACAGTCAGCAAAGACTGTTTCAATTCCTTCCGCTTCGAGAGTACCTATATAAATAACTTCAATTCCGTCACGGGCAGCTTCAAGACAAGCAGCCATAACATTCTCTTCACCGTGTTCTGAGCCCATACCGGCAACAGCTATTTTCACACTTTTGCCAAAAGTACCGGTTTCAATACCCTGAGCTATTTCCTCAAAGACACTGGCAATTTCTCTTTTGATATCCGTCATTGGATCACCTGCTTTCCAGCAGACTGGAAGCGAAGTCGCGCAGAGATTCGGCAATTAAACCACGGATCTCGTCGCGTGAAACTGTTGCTTCTTCTTCAACACCTTCGTTAGCCTGAACGATGAAAGATATGCCGTCGAAAAGGTTAGTCAAACGACCCAGGAAGAGTGAGCCTTTGCCAACGATCATGACCTTTTCCATTTTGCCGTCGAGGATTTCCTGTCTGGCATGGCCCAGATAAGGCACGCCTGAGGGAATGTGACCCTGCGTCGGAGCAAATCCAACAACACCGTGTTTGCTAACAAAGTCGTTCAGATCTTTACGGTCCATATCGCCGCGCTTAACGGCCAGAGCGCCGATCATCTTCATATTGGACTGTGGTACATCGCCGGCACCTGCGGGTTTTGTAACGTCAGGATTTTGCATTTCTGGTGAATATTTATTGATGTCGGTCACTTTCAAGCCTGCTCTCTCGAGAGGATCTACGACCAGAGAGCCGATTACGTTTTGTGGCGAGCTTCCTGTCCCCACAGTGTGAATGCCCTGAATATCAAGATTGATTTCGGGGTTTATATTGTCGTTTGCTGTGAGAATCGTGGCAAATCCGCCCAATACGTCTTCCAATATCGGAAGGTCTTTATTGACGTGCTCTTTGCCGTTCATACCCAGCTTGGCGGTGCTGCCACCAGCAGTTACAGCTACACAATTGAAGGTACCGGCTTTAATCAGAGAGGCGGCCATAGTAAGCGCATGAGATGGCGCGGCACAGAATCCACGAACATCAGACCCGGTGGCATTATTCAGACCCGCAGTCTCAGCAGCTGCTTTCGCAAAGTTGCCTCCGCCGCGCTGGTTCATATCTCCACAGGCTTCTTCAGAACAATCAATGACATATTCCACATCGTCAGGGTTCATGCCGGCATCTTTGAGCGCATAAAGCAGGGAAAGAACACTTGACGCCTTGGAAACAAGGTTCTCCAGCATGACATGAGCTGACAGGTTTTCATCAATAGCGTGTGCATTCTTAACATAGCCAACAAGTTCTCCATTGGAGCGCAGTGGTTCCGCCTTATGTTCATTGACTTGTTTTTTGATTTGCTCGAGCTCAACACCCTCATGAATACGGTCAAGGATCGCTTCAGTAATTATTCCATTTTTGGCCAATTCCGGCTTATATTTTTCAACAAAAGCTTTTTCGAGAAAAAGCAGTTCAAATTCATCGCTGGCCTGCATCAGGAGATAAAATTCTTCCTGTGGCATGATTTCACCGTATTTCCCAAATCTGTCGCTGACAGGACTGGGTTTGTCATACCAGGGAAATTCTACTTCTTCCAGGATTTCAGGTGTATAGTTGCCGATGTAAACCTGGTTAGGATAATAGGCACAAGCCTGCTCATAAGTGCGAATATGATCTCCCAATTTCTTCAAGTATTCAGATTCGGGGTTTACAATGCGCTCTGTAGTCTGAGTTGTACCATTGAGCAGGACCATATCCGGTACGTGAACCAATGGGTATCCCGTGCCTCGAATTACACTATTCATATTTATAGTTCCACCTTTCGTTAATTAAAGTTCTCATGTTTATTGAATCCGGTTTTCCGGTTTATGCTTAAGTAATCAAACTACCCTATTGAAATGAAATAGTTTGTTAAATAATCTCTAAAAAGAAAGCCTCGGGTTCACTACCTTTTGAGGGAGCTTATCCGAGGCGTCTTTGATCTCATGTTCGCTTCTTAGCAGTATTTGGTATATTCCTCTCTGATCGCTTCCATTTCCTCGGCGATTTCATCAAGGTCTAATACCATCTCCATCATGCCGACTTGTTCGTCGTAGATGTCAGGATCAAATTCTGCCTTAACTGCTTCTTCGCATACATGGTATACACAGAGTCCCAACGAGACTCCAGTCAATGGACCTGCATAGGTCGGGTCACCTGCTGTGACCGTTTCAGCAGCGAGTCCTGCTGCCTCTCCTTCGCCGGCGCCTACGAGAACTACTATGTTCTCCGCTCCGTACTCATTTGAGAGATCCAAAACTCTTTGCTGATTTTCAAGGTCCATTGCACCTGCGGCCGTTCAGACGAAACACTCCGTTGAGGAGTAGACAACCTCAGCCCCGGCTGATTCTACACAAAGTGAAATCGCAGGACCAGGAACACCGTCACGGTCACCAATAACTATGGCTTTTTTACCTTCAAGTATACTCACTGTCCAGACTCCTTTCTTTTAATATTTATCAGTTAACACCCGCTGAAAAGCGGACGCGTACTAATCACTTTTACAGTATATCTGAGTTTGCTCAGATATATTTCTTAATCATCTCTTCGACAGCATGAGGAGTAGCATCATCTTTGACTAACTCATCAATTTTTTCGCCGTCTTTATAGATGGCAATAACAGGCAAACCCAGTACCTGCTGTGATATGGCAACACGTCTCGCTTTTGTTGTGTTCAAACTTGTAAAGCGTATTTTGTCACCGTAGCTTTCTTCAAACTTGAGAATATGAGGCATCAGGGCTGCACATGGTTCACAACCGTCACCAAAGAAATCTACTAAGGTATAACCTTCGCCTTCTAAAATTTCTGATTGAAAATTCTTCTTGTCTAATTCAAACATTTTACTTCCTTTCCTGAGTCTTAATTAATTAAAACCTGACACTTAAAACAAACTATATGAAATATTATTTACGACCTTTATGGACACAATCGTAAATATTCGGTTAGATTAATCCAATTCCCCTGAGGCCAGATCGTGTTCAACCTGCATAGCTGCGATCGAACCATCTGAAGTAGCGGTAACCACTTGACGGAAAGGCTTTTTCCGGATGTCTCCTGCTACATAAACACCTTTGAGATTGGTGCGCATGCGTTCATCGCCGAGAATATAATTATTGTCCATCTCGACTTGCCCCTGGTAAAGTTCTGAATTAGGCAGGAAGCCGACAAAGACGAAAACGCCGAACAGACCGTCTTCCGGATCAGCTTCAACAACGCGCTCTTCCCCTGTTTGTGTATCTTTTACAGTCATACGGGAGAGAAGCCCGTCACCTTCAAGATTGGTAACAACTGAGTTCCACATGAAATGAATTTTGTCATTATTGAAAGCGCGTTCCCTGATAGATCCGGTAGCGCGTAATTCATCACGACGGTGAATTATTGTGACTTTGCGGGCAAACTTGCTTAGATACAAAGCTTCTTCGACTGCAGTGTCACCGCCGCCAACTACGAACACTTCAAAATCTTCAAAAAATGCAGCGTCACAGGTAGCGCAATAAGAAACTCCACGTCCGACGAAATCTCTCTCACCCGGACAGCCTATCTCTCTGGGATGAGCGCCATTAGCAATAATAACAGCTTTGGATTCATAGACTTTATTAAAAGTATGAACTTTCTTGACTTTGCCTTCCAGCTCAACTTTTGTAACTTCGTCACTAACGCGCTCAGCGCCAAAGCGGGCAACCTGCTGTGTCATGCGCGCGACAAGCTCTTTACTGCTTTCAGGACCTTCTTCATTTGCTAAACCGCCGGGATAATTCTCAATTTCATCGGTTATGGCAATCTGTCCACCGTCAGCTGCTTTTTCAATAATCAGTGTGTTTAGTCTGGAACGGCCACAGTACAGACCAGCTGCCAATCCTGCAGGTCCGGCTCCAATAATAATGACGTCGTACATTCTTTCTCCTTCTTAACTTTACTTTTTCAGACGGAGCCGGTAAATGTACCGGCTCCGTACGGTTTTATTATTCAAAGACAGTTTGATCTTCGACCTCGAGAGTTAAAGCTTCAAGAGCTTTTGTCACGATGCCTTTTCTTAACTTATATTCATCTTCCGGTGATAATTCGGGATTTCCAAGAGGATAAGGGATAGCTATTGTAGGTACGATTCTGTTCGCGCCTACAGTAAGTGATATCGGTGTTACTGTACACAGATGTACAACAGGAAGACCGGCACGTTCTATTTCTTTAACCATTGTTGCTCCGCAACGTGTGCAAGTTCCTCAGGTAGATGTGAGAAGGACAGCATCGACTTCGTCAGCGATCAGTCTCTTCGCAATCTCCTCTGCGAATTTTTTGGAGGAGGCAACAGCTGTGCCATTTCCGGTTGTACTGTAGAACTTATTATGCAGCTTCCCGATTACGCCCTCGCGCTCAAATTCACGCATAACATCAACCGGAACTACTCGGTCAGCATCCTCATTAGCATATACGGGATCGTAGCCGCCGTGAGCAGTTTCGTAGCCGTCTGCAGTCAGATCATCTACACCTGTGATGTCGTATTCCCCGAATTTGGTAGCGGATGAGCTCTCAATGTGATCGGGGTTTCCTTTGGGAACGATACCGCCTGAAGTTACCAGGGCGATAGTTACCTTGCTCAGATCCTTAATCGCGGGCTGCGGATCTACACGATCGAAGTCAGGCATCGGGTATTCAGTCGTATAAGGCTTGCCGTTGATTTTCGCCAAAAGCATATCAACTGCTCTCTGACTGCCGCGCTTCTTCTCGAAAAAGTTTTTGCGGATTCCGTTGGGAATGTAGTCATCTTCAGCTGATGCACCAACTTCTTCACCTTTAGCAAGTTTCAAAGCCAGCTTTGCCATCTTCGGTGCTGCTTTACGCATGTCAGCTGCGCTGTTCTTGGTCTCGATTATGTAAACCTTCTCACGGAACATGTCCGCACCGGGGTTTTCAATATACATTCCGGTAACAGCAGGAATGCCCAATTCGGTTTTTACAGCTTCAGTAATGCTGCCGCAAGCGACGCCATAACGGCCCGCGTTAAAAGCAGGGCCTGCTATAAAGATATCCGGTTTTTCTTCACGAATCATATCAAGGATGGTATTTTTAGCTTCTTCAAGGTTCTCGTTGAACCAGGAGTCGCCGCAAACAATTGTACTTACGACTTCGGCTTCATCTCCGAATGCTTTGTTAAAAGCCAGGCCGGGACCGACCGCACCCTCACGTTTTTCCGGAGGGATATCCGCTTTTTCTTCACCGCCAATCTGGGCGAAGAACTGATTGATATAATGTACTACTCTAAATTTACTCATGTCTTCTCCTATCTGGCGCTGAGACGGTTAAAGCCCATCTCGTTGGTTGCTCCTGTGATGACTTGAAGTTCAGCCTCAATAGAGCCATCAGGTCTCAAAGAACCGTCATGTCCGCCGGCGATTTTATCAACATAGTCCAGGGTACCGATTACACAATCCATGGGTGGCAGCACGATTGGTTGATTAGCGTTACCGCCTGTTACAACAGCGTCGGCTGCCGGGTCGGCGTCAGCAAGTGACTGACTCTTGCCATCTTGACCGGCATACTCATCAGTAATAATCACAGTTTTGATACCTTGAGCTTCAAGTTTTTTGCAGTTTAGTATCAGGTCTGTATCGGGGTTACCGAAGCCTTCCTGAGAAACAATAGCTGCGTCAAGAGAGAGGAATCCGGCGAGTTTGGCTGTCCAGTCCGACGAACGGAGTTTGTCTGCCAGATAAACATTTTCGTTGGTAATAATAGTGCCGACGAAATTGAGAGTTTTGCCGTGCTGTTTGAACAAGTCCTGAATGACGGGGTTATTCAGATGATGATATGTGGTGTTCTTGTCACAGGCCGAAACACAGTTGCCGGAAACGATGGCGCCATCCATTACTTCAGTAGCACTGAGCATAGTGGTCAGTGTGCGTTTAACATCAACGCCATAGACGTATGTGTCATGTAGCAGACCCTGACTCTGCAGCATCATGACATAAGCAACACGAGGTAAATCCTTCAATTCGTCACTATAGCTTTGAGCGATTGTGGGCGTCTCGAAAACCTCAATCTCATCAGGTTCCAGTTCACGCGCCAATTCTCCAACGCGAACCGCTGTTGCCAGGCCAGCCATACGAGCAGCTTTCTCGTACTCGTGCGCAGAAGCTCCACTATCTTCCATCTCCATGACCAACACCAGATTATGAAGTTGCGAGAAGGGTGTGTAGTCTGCACCGGGACCGGTCATATCGATGATGCCTTCCTGGAATCCTACGATAGGGCCAGCTGTAACGACTGCCATACCACGCATTACGTGGGTTCTCCCTGATCCGACAGTGTCGACCTTTGCGATCATACCCGGGAAAATCTCTCCCGGTCCTTCCACTTTAACACGCGGTTCAATAACGTCTTTTACCGGCGTGATCCGGATGCTTTCACCCGGTGTGGCGATCTCGAAATGAGCGCTCTTAATCAGCTCGTCCTCGAGAACAGGTTTAACAAGTTCATCTGGATCAACCACGAGAACTCCGTCTTCGATCGCATTGTAGTCATCAAAGCGGATCCCTTTGATGTCAATGTAACCTAGTTCTAATTTCACCTAACTACCTCACGGTTTTTTCTAGGACAGATCTAATGCTGTCCATGTGCCTCCGCTGATGGAAGTGCGCTCTGAATTAAACTGAAATCTACTATTTGGAAATCAGCCAGCACTTTCTCATTCAAAGTAACGGGGCGGGCTTTTGATTTTTCTAGTGCAAAAATTGCTTGTTCTATCATTTCGAGTGAAAATAAGTCTGTCTTTTCTTCCCGTTTTGCAGTAATCATTACAGAACGATAGGGTGTCTCCCACGGCTTGACACTGCCTGCTAAAGGATGTGTAAGTATGCGGTAACCTTTATGAACAAAATCGCGTACACGTTCCAGTAAATCACGGTGTGAATCTTCAGAAAAATAGCAGACCCCGACTGTTTCGTCGAGCTGTTCTTTTACCAAAGGATTGTTCGTGACAACTATGTAGGCTTTTTTACTCACAGAAACTCATACTCCTAAATATATACAGACACACTCAAAAGGTGCACAAATATGTACCGCATACATTATGACAGACCCACAGAAATATTCAAGCCTAAAAGGCGGTTTTAATCACTCTAGGGTGTCCTGTTCAGGCTCCTCAGGCGGCAACAAAGCCAGGCTTAAGACGTCGTCCATGTGGTCGACCAGACTGAATTTAAGCTTTTCCTTCACGCTTTCAGGTATCTCGGATAAATCGCGCTCATTTTCTTTAGGTAGAAGCACATGTTTGATTTGAGCACGCGCTGCAGCTACAGACTTTTCTTTCAGTCCACCGATCGGCAGAACACGTCCACGCAAAGTGACTTCTCCGGTCATGGCGATTTCATGCCTTACTGCACGTCCGGTCAGAGCTGATGCCAGAGCTGTCGCCAATGTGATTCCCGCTGAAGGACCATCCTTGGGAATAGCTCCTGCAGGTACGTGGATATGAATATCCTGTTCACGGGTCTTTGCAGGGTCAATTTTGAGGTCCTCGGCTCGGCTGAGTATGTATGTCAGAGCAGCCTGAGCGGACTCCTTCATTACATCGCCCAGTTTTCCGGTCAGAATTAAATCGCCTTTCCCCGGCATGACATTTACTTCGACCGTCAATGTGTCACCACCGGCCCAGGTCCAGGCCAGGCCTGTTGCTACCCCTACCTGATCAGTCTTCTCTGCAATATCATAAGTAAAGCGGGGGTTGCCCAGAAGTTCAGGCACTCTTGCTGCCGTGACTGTAAGTGAGCTTTCACCCTTTTCCGCAATTGCCAGAGCAGCACGTCTGCACAGATGAGAAATTTCGCGTTCAAGCTGACGCACGCCTGCTTCAGCTGTATAGCCCTGAATAATTTTTGCTATGGCCGGACGTCTGATGCTCAGCTCTTTGCCTGTAAGACCATGGCGCTTGCGCGCACGAGGAATCAAATGACGCACAGCGATTTCAATTTTCTCCGCTTCCGTATAGCCCGAAAGCTCAATCACTTCCATACGATCAAGCAATGGCCCCGGGATCGTGTCAGTAGTGTTAGCAGTCGTGATAAAAAGCACATTGGAGAGATCGTAAGGGATCTCGACATAATGATCACGAAAACTGTTGTTTTGCTCAGGATCAAGCACTTCCAGCAGAGCTGAAGACGGATCTCCGCGGAAATCGTCGCCTAGCTTATCTACTTCATCCAGGAGGAAGAGCGGGTTATCCGACTCCACCTGACGTATCCCCTGAATTATACGGCCGGGCATGGAGCCGATATAGGTGCGGCGGTGACCGCGGATTTCAGCTTCATCACGAATACCACCCAGAGAAACACGGATGTAACGTCGTCCCACAGCCTCAGCGATGGCACGAGCGATTGAAGTTTTGCCGGTTCCGGGAGGACCCACAAAACATAGAATGGGACCTCTTTGTTTATGATCACTCTCTTTTTCCAGCTGCAACTTGCGCACAGCGAGATGTTCCAGAATGCGCTCTTTTACCTTTTCCATTCCGAAGTGGTCACGTTCAAGAATTTTACGGGCAGCATTTATATCGTGCTTTTCTTTGTCCATACGGCCAAATGGCAAGTCCAGAAGGGTTTCCAGCCAGGTTCTTTGAGTTGCATACTCAGGAAAATGTGAGGGCATACGGCTCAGACGATCGAGTTCCTTATGGAGTTTAGGTTTGTGTTCCTCTGGTATACCGGATTCGTCGAGTTTCTGGCGTAAGGCATCAACTTCACTGCTACTGTCTGCCTCCTCCCCTAACTCTTCCTGAATCGCTCGTACCTGCTCGCGCAGATAATAATCTTTTTGATTCTTATCCAGCTTGAATTGAACTTCGGCAGTAATTTTTTGTTCTAATTCCGCCAGCTGAATTTCACGCTGGAGCAAATCAATTATTAAGCGCACGCGCTCAACTACAGATGAGGTTTGGAGCAGCTCCTGCTGCTCTGATATGTTAATGCGCAGCTGCCCCGCGACCAGGTCAGCGGCCTTGCCAACATCAGATTCGTTCAGAATCAGAGTAACTGCATCCGGTGCCACATGTTCTGTCAGACTGGCGTAGGTCTGAAAATGAGAGCCCATGACGCGGCTGGCTGCAGTTAGACTTGGTGTGTTTTCAGCATCCTCATCCGGCAGGGCTGTATAATCAACTTCATAGAAGGATTTTACCTGAGTATAATCATCAATTTTCACACGTTCGAGGCCATAAACAAGCACTTTATAGCTACCATCGGGGAGCTCAAGTATCTGTCGCACCAAAGCCCGGGTGCCAACATCATAAATATCTTCCGGCTCCGGATGTAAATCTTCGACGTTTTTTTGCCCGGATAGTATCAGCTCATTGTCATTTTCCATGGCTTTCTGCAGGGCGAGAATGGAGCGTTCCCGCCCCACATCAAAGGAGAGCAAAACGTTGGGATATATTACAACGCCGCGCAAAGGCAGGAGCGGCAAATTTCCTGTCTTATCCCAGACCAGATGATCCGATTTATCTGTTGATCTGCGCTGAAAAGTCTTTTCTTTCGCTTTTGCTTTCACTCTATCTGAATTTTCTATTTTCTTGTCCTCTGTGGTCATCTGTTTTCCTCTCTAATATTGATTTGTCATTCTAGCACCGAATTAGAAATTCATGCAGTGCAAATGAGACCTGATTAATATTTTCCCGGAGTATATTTTTATGAGAATTCTTCAGAACGACAATAACGGTCAGAATCAGGCAATATTAGTCCTTTACATAAAACTGTCCCGTGATCATAGCGATCACGAGACAGTTCAAAAAACTATTTACTTAAGTCTGCTGCAAAGCTTAGTCAGCAACAATTGAGATAACTGTTCCTGAACCGACAGTACGACCACCCTCACGGATAGCGAACTTCAGTCCGGGTTCGATAGCGATCGGAGTGATCAGTTCAACTGTGATCTCAACGTGGTCGCCAGGCATGGTCATTTCCTTATCCTCGGGAAGAGTGATGACGCCGGTTACGTCAGTTGTACGGAAGTAGAACTGCGGGCGATATCCATCAAAGAAGGGCTTATGTCTGCCGCCTTCTTCCTTGGTCAGAACATAGACCTGACCCTTAAATTTGGTGTGAGGATTGATGGAACCGGGTTTGGCAATTACCTGACCGCGCTGAACGTCATCGCGTTCAATACCACGCAGGAGCAGACCAACGTTGTCACCGGCTTGAGCTGAATCCATGTATTTACGGAACATTTCGATACCGGTAACTACTGTGTTATCAGCTTCATCCTGAAGGCCGACAATTTGAACCTTATCGTTCAGATTGACTGTACCGCGGTCGATACGTCCGGTTACAACTGTGCCGCGTCCTGTAATTGTGAAGACGTCCTCAACAGGGAGGAGGAAAGGCTGGTCGGTTGGACGGGCCGGTGTCGGAATAAATTCATCAACTGCCTTCATCAGTTCAATGATGGGTTGATACTCCGGAGCGTTCTTGTCTGTGCTTTCAGATTCCAGTGCCAGAAGAGCAGAGCCGCGAATAATAGGCGTATCGTCTCCAGGGAAATCATATTCGTCCAAGAGTTCACGAATTTCCATTTCGACAAGTTCCAGTAGCTCTTCGTCATCAACCTGGTCGGTTTTGTTCATGAAAACAACGACTGCGGGAACGCCAACCTGACGGGCAAGCAGAATGTGCTCACGGGTCTGAGGCATAGGGCCGTCTGCAGCTGATACGACGAGAATTGCTCCGTCCATCTGAGCTGCGCCTGTAATCATGTTTTTGATATAGTCAGCGTGACCGGGGCAGTCTACGTGTGCGTAGTGACGATTTTCAGTCTCATATTCAACGTGAGATGCGCTGATTGTGATACCACGAGCGCGCTCTTCCGGCGCCTTATCGATATTGGCATAATCAGTGAAGCTCGCCATGCCTTCAGCAGCCAATACCTTAGTGATAGCTGCGGTCAATGTTGTTTTACCGTGGTCAACGTGGCCAATTGTGCCTACATTGACGTGAGGTTTAGTTCTTTCAAATCTTTCTTTTCCCATTCAGATTTCCTCCTGAGTAACTTATGCTTGGAACGTATCGCTGATTTAAAAAACGACACATATCCTCATTGTACACAAAACTTTCTTTTTATCAAATTATAGTGAGCAATTAAGCTCTTTAGCCACCTTTGACTATTTTATCATGAACACTTGAGGGCACCTGTTCAAAATGACTGATCTGCATTGTGAATACACCGCGGCCTTGCGTCTTGGAACGAAGTGTCGTAGCATAACCAAACATCTCAGATAAAGGAACGAAAGCATCAATTTTCTGAATATTGCTTTCCTGATCCATTCCCTGTATCCTTCCCCGTCTGGAACTTATGTCTCCCAGAACATCTCCCAGATACTCAATAGGCACAATTACATCGACTTTCATGACAGGTTCCATCAAAACCGGCTTCGCTTTGTTTACTGCATCGCGCAAAGCCATTGAGCCTGCGATGCGGAAAGCGACTTCCGACGAGTCTACTTCGTGGTAGGAACCATCGCGCAAGCTTGCCTTGATATCAACCATAGGATAGCCCGCGATTGTGCCGCCTTGCATGGCTTCGCGAATTCCCTCTTCAACAGGTTTAATAAACTGTTTAGGAATCACACCGCCGACAGTTTTGTCTTCAAAGACGAAACCTTCACCGGCTTCCAGAGGCTCGACATCAATGATGGCGTGACCGTACTGACCGTGACCGCCGGACTGGCGAACAAAACGTCCTTCACCTGTTGCTGTCTGAGTAATTGTTTCGCGATAGGCAACCTGCGGCATGCCGACATTTGCTTCTACTTTAAACTCTCTGAATAAGCGGTCAACGATGATGTCCAGATGTAATTCACCCATTCCTGAGATAATAATCTGTCCTGTCTCTTCGTCGGTCCGAGTCTTGAAGGTAGGATCCTCATCCGCAAGTTTTGCCAAAGCGGCTGTCATCTTGTCCTGACTGGCCTTAGATTTAGGCTCAACAGCAACTGAAATGACAGGTTCGGGGAAATCCATACTTTCCAGTATAATCGGCGCTTGTTCAAGGCAGAGTGTGTCACCGGTGGAGGTATTTTTCAAACCTACCACTGCGGCGATGTCACCTGCATAAACTTCATCAACGTCTTCACGATGGTTGGCGTGCATCAAAAGAATGCGGCCAATACGTTCACGTTTATCCTTACTGGCATTTAAAACATAACTTCCGGCCTTCAGAGTTCCGCTGTAAACACGGAAGAAACATAATTTGCCAACATATTCGTCCGACATCACTTTAAAGGCAAGTGCTGCGAATGGCGCGTCATCATCGGCTTTACGTTCTTCTATTTCCTCGGTTCTGGGATTTACCCCCTTGATCGGAGGAATATCGAGCGGTGAAGGCAGATACTCTACCATGGCGTCCAGCATCAGCTGCACACCTTTATTCTTGTAAGAAGACCCACATACAACTGGTACGATATCCAAATTGATTGTGGATTTGCGTAGACTGGCTTTCAACTCTTCTACGGAGATTTCCTCATCCATGAGGAATTTCTCCATCAAGACATCGTCCTGCTCCACGATTGCTTCCACCATCTGAGTGCGATACTCCTCGGCCTGCTCGCGCAGTTCCTCAGGGATATCCGCTTCTGTGATACTTTCACCTAAATCATCACCCAGATATAGTTCAGCCCTCATGGTCATCAGGTCAACAATGCCCTGAAAGTTCTCTTCCTTGCCGATGGGCAATTGTATGGGCACGATATTCGCGCCCAGTCTCTCGCGCATGGAATCCAAGGCGTTGAAGAAGCTGGCACCGGTCATGTCCATTTTATTGACATAGACAAGGCGGGGCACTCCGTAATTATCAGCTTGCCTCCACACTGTTTCTGTCTGCGGCTCACAGCCGCTTTTGGCACACAAAACGGTTACTGCACCGTCAAGCACACGCAGACTGCGTTCTACCTCAACAGTAAAGTCAACATGGCCGGGCGTATCAATAATATTGATTCGGCGGCCTTTCCACTGTGCTGTAGTAGCTGCAGACTGGATTGTTATTCCGCGTTCCTGTTCCTGTTCCATCCAGTCCATCGTGGTCGTTCCCTCATGGGTTTCGCCCAAACGGTGAATGCGTCCGGTGTAGTAGAGGATACGCTCCGTTGTTGTGGTTTTTCCGGCATCAATATGTGCCATGATGCCTATATTTCTTGTATTTTCAAGCGAAAATTCACGAGACATGACTCGTCAACTCCTTATATGTCCGCATTTGTACAGTGCGCGAATAACTATATTCAAACACTTACCAGCGGTAGTGTGCAAACGCGCGGTTCGCTTCTGCGATGCGGTGTATTTCTTCCTTGCGCTTGAAAGCGGCTCCGGTATCATTTATAGCGTCAAGCAACTCATTGGCCAGACGTTCTTTCATGGTACGTTCGTTACGCTTTCTGGCTGCATCAACTATCCAGCGCAGCGCTAAAGTTTGGCGACGATCAGGTCGCACTTCTATCGGTACTTGATAGTTTGAACCGCCGACACGGCGAGCTTTTACTTCAAGCACGGGCATTACATTTTCTAATGCTTTTTCGAAGATTTCGAGGGGATTTTGTCCTGTCCGTTCCTCAATGATATCAAAAGCATCATAGACAATACGCTGGGCTAACTGTTTCTTGCCGTCAAGCATTACGGTATTAACGAGCTTGGCGACGCGCTTGTCATGATAAACCGGATCGGGCAAAATTTCTCTTTTAGGTACATGACCTTTCCTTGGCATCTTCCTTCCCTCCTTTCATGATTATGCGGGTTGTTCCCGAAATCACAGGTACTCACGATATGGACACGTGTCATGCTTTTAGAACAGGCCCAAAAAGGCGTGTACTGATGGCATGTTTTATCCAACCGCTGGTGTACTATCTGGTCTTTGCTGCTTTCGGCTTCTTCGTACCGTACTTCGAACGACTCTGTTTACGATCGGATACACCGGCCGTATCAAGGGTTCCACGAATAACATGGTAACGAACACCAGGCAAGTCTCTGACGCGCCCACCGCGAATCAGAACCACACTATGCTCCTGCAAATTGTGGCCTTCACCCGGAATATACGCATAGACTTCATACTGGTTCGTTAGACGGACACGAGCAACTTTACGCAAAGCGGAGTTCGGTTTCTTAGGAGTCGTAGTTCTGACAACAGTACACACGCCACGTTTCTGCGGTGAGGGGTACTTTGTGGTTCTCTTTTTGAGAGAGTTCAGACCATACTGCAATGCAGGCACGTCTGTTTTCGACTTCTTAGATTTCCGTCCTTTTCTGACCAACTGGTTGAATGTAGGCATCAACACACCTCCTTCCAAATTTTTTCCAAAAAACTGCCCACAAAGGGGCACGCAATTTAATACTATATCAGGAATTATTTTCCCTGTCTAGCAGACAATCGATTTCGTCTTAATGGAAATATGTAGGTAACCATTGTATCAAATAACTACCCATGAAAATAGATTGTCGTATAGAATTTTGCTAGTGCTTTATGTAACGAGGTAGATTAATGAGAAAAAAGAATTTTGCTGCATCCATAGAAGAGCTGATTAACGATACGCCTCTTTATCATCCTCAGCGCTGGCTGCGGGATCAAGAGTTGCCCGACGTTCAATTATTCTGCAAGCTGGAGTACTACAATCCCACCGGTTCCGTCAAAGATAGAACCGCTCTCGGAATGATACTCGATCTGGAAGAAAAGGGTCTTTTGCAGGAAGGCGGCACAATCATTGAGCCGACATCCGGGAATACCGGCATCGGTGCTGCTGCTATTGCTGCTGCCCGGGGGTATCGTACGATTATCATTCTGCCGGATTCGATGTCGTTGGAAAGACGCAATCTGCTGAAAGCCTATGGAGCTGAACTGATATTAACTCCCGGAGCTGAAGGTATGAAGGCTGCTATCAGCAAGGCTCAAAGCCTGCTGAAGGAGATTCCCGCTTCTGTCTCGCTGGGCCAATTCGTTAATCAGGCCAATCCTGCCTATCATGAAAAAACCACCGGGGTAGAAATCTGGCGCGATTGTCCTGAGATTGATGTTTTTGTCAGTGGAGTTGGAACAGGCGGCACCCTCACGGGAGTGGCGCGTGCTATCCGTAAACAAAAAACTGATCTTGAGGTTGTTGCGGTTGAGCCCGACACTTCTGCTGTTCTTTCCGGCGAGCCCGCCGGAAAGCATGGTATCCAGGGAATCGGCGCCGGTTTTGTGCCCGATACGATGGATCTTGGGCTTGTGGATAGAATACTTAAGGTCAGTTCGGACGATGCCGCAGCAGCGGCGCGAGCATTTGTCCGCAGTGAAGGTCTCCTGCTTGGCATTTCCAGCGGAGCGGCTCTCTCTGCCTGCCTCAGTTTATTGCGTGATCCAAATTACGCTGCCAAAACGATTGTCACAATTCTACCTGATTCCGGTGACCGTTATTTGTCGACCGGAATTTATAATCAGGAGTAAAACTCCAGACTTTGTAATAGAAAAAGAAAAAGGATATATGTATGTTAGATGCTTCAACCATAGACAAGATCAAAGACGGATTCAGAAAAAACCGGGAAAACAATCCATTACTATCACACCCTGAACGCAGAATTCCTGAGCTCCAGGTAGTGATTGAGATACTGCGATACATACGAAGCGTCATGTTTCCCGGATTTCACAGCAATGAAATCAGTCATTACCGACCTTTAAGTAAGAATTTTTACGCTACGCTGAACCAAATCAACTGTGCTTTGACGGAACAGATTGTGCTGGCCTATCGCTCACAAAACAGTTCCGATTACTCCGAAGATGAGGCAGTAAATGCGGCTTCTGAGATCAGTGAGAAATTCATGGAAAAGCTGCCGGAGCTTCAGGCGATGTTACTTTTAGATGTGGAAGCAATCTATCTGGGTGATCCTGCCGCCAATAGTCGTGCAGAGATCCTGATCTCTTATCCCAGTATGCAGGCGATTTTTATCTACCGCGTTGCCAATGCACTGTGGCAGGCGCGGGTTCCTCTCATCCCCAGAATGATGGGAGAGTATGCACACAGGATCACCGGTATTGAAATTCATCCCGGCGCTCAGATAGGTGAATCTTTTTTCATCGATCACGGGACCGGTGTCGTTATAGGCGAAACTACTGTTATCGGAAAACACGTGAAAATTTATCAGGGAGTTACTTTGGGAGCGAAATCTCTGAGCGACGGCAGAAAATTAGCGAGCGTCAAGAGGCACCCGACAATAGAGGATTATGTCACTTTGTACGCAAACTGCACCGTTCTGGGCGGAGATACCGTAGTAGGCTCCCATTCCGTAATCGGCGGCGGCGCGTTTATCACCAAGTCTATCCCCCCTTGTACCAGTGTAATGGTGCAAGCTTCCGAGCTCAGCATGAGAAGCAATGGAAATAATTGCCCGGAAGAAAATTGTGAGCATAGTGTCCAGTGGGATGCTTGCGATGAAAAATGCGAACATGCTTGCGTGCTGGGGGCTCAGGAAAATTGAGAAAGAACTAATGCTCAACCCTATTCAGTAATTGAGATAATGCACTGCGCTTCAGAGCGTTTTGATGATCTCAATAAGAAGGAGCAGTTTTATGATTTTGAAAGCTTATGTATTACCACATCCTCCCATCATCCTGCCTGAAGTAGGCCGCGGTGAAGAAAAGAAAATTGAAGACACATCCGCCGCCTATCACAGAGCTGCCAGGGAAATCGCTGAACTCAAGCCCGAGACCATCATCATTTGCAGCTCGCATGCGCCGCTGCTACGCTCTGCCTTTTATGTGGCGGATGCAGAGGGAGCAGCAGGTGACTTGAGGGCTTTTGGGATTCACTCCATCCACGAAACTGTCGATTACGATCAGGAGCTGGCAAAGATTTTGCAGGAAGTCAGCTTTGAACGGAGCCTGGCTCTGGAAAAGACTCATGTAGAGGCGCGAACACTGGATCATGGAACTTTGCTGCCGCTGGTTTTCATTCATCAATACTACGAAAATTTTAAACTCTTACGCTTGGGCATGTCACTGCTCAGCCCGGAGGAGCATTATAAATTTGGTCAGGCAGTGTCTGAAGCAGTTCAGCGATCAAAGAAACGTACTGTTTTTATCGCCTCCGGGGATCTCTCCCACGTTTTGAAAGCTGACGGACCTTATGGCTACCGTGAGGAAGGGCCTGCATTAGACAATGAGCTCACGGAGATTTTCGCAAGCGGCGATCTGGATCGCCTGTTTGAATTAGATGAAGCACTCGTCGAAGGGGCACAGGAATGTGGTTTACGATCCTTTCAGATTCTGGCGGGAGTTCTGGCAGGATCTGACTTTGACTCAGAGCTTTATTCTTACGAAGGAACTTTTGGCGTTGGTTATGCCGTGGCTGTTTTCACTCCACAAGAAAAAAACAAAGATAAGGAAGATCCATATCTCAAGTTGGCTCAGGACAGCGTTGAGTCATTCATCAAGCACGGCACAATTTTACCCACTCCTCCGGACTTGCCTGCTGAAATGCTGGAACAGCAAAGTGGTGTTTTTGTCACTCTATATAAAGACAATTGCCTGCGAGGCTGTATCGGTACGATTGAGCCCTCCAGAGCAAATATCGCTGAAGAAATCATTCATAACGCAGTCTCATCCGCCAAGTACGACCCGCGCTTTCCTTCCGTTCAGCAATCCGAACTTGACCAGCTGGAATACAGTGTTGATATTCTGGGGGAAAAAGAGGAAGTCTCTTCTGTGAACGAGCTTGACCCTGAGCGTTATGGCGTTATCGTCAGTAATGGCCGGCGCCGCGGTTTACTGCTGCCGCGACTGGAAGGAGTCGACACAGCGGAAGACCAGCTTGCCATAGCCTTAATAAAAGCCGGACTTGACCCGGATAAAGAATATAAGATTGAGCGTTTCGAGGTGCATCGACATGAAAGAAGTTAATGATAAAGCACAGCCTCGTATCACCTGCCCTGTCTGTCCCCGCCACTGCCGCCTGAAAGAAGGAGAAATTGGATTCTGCTGTGCCAGACAGACCAAAGCCGGCGAAGTGATTTCCATCAGCTATAACCACATCACTGCCTTCGCTCTGGATCCGATTGAAAAAAAACCACTCAGCTTTTTCCGCCCCGGCGAAAAAATCCTCTCCGTAGGCAGTTTCGGCTGCAATATGAATTGTTATTTCTGCCAGAATTTCGATATCGCCCGTGCCAATAAAGACAGCGTGCCAACACGCTTTATAGCTCCCGTTGAACTGGTGGGACTTGCTCTTTCTCTCAAGGATCAAGGCAACTGCGGTATAGCCTTCACCTACAATGAGCCTTTGATAGGATACGAGTATGTGCGTGACACTGCGATAATAGCGCGTGAACATGATCTGGAAACAGTTGTCGTGACCAACGGTCAGCTCGCTGCGCAGTTTCTGGATGAGCTATTGCCTCTGATTACAGCCTGGAATATTGATCTGAAAGCATTCTCCGAGAAGGCTTACCGCAGGCTCGGAGGTGATTTTGCGACTAGCAAAGAGACCATAGAGCGCGCCGCAGCTCATGCTCATGTGGAAGTGACTACCCTGATCGTGCCCGGCTTGTCCGATGACCCGGGCGAAATGGAGGAAGAAGCAAAATTTCTGGCTGCGATCGACCGTGCTCTGCCTCTGCATCTGTCGAGGTACTTCCCCCACTACCATTCCACCGAAGCCGCCACAGATGTGAAACTCTTACACAAATTACGCGACATCGCTGCGAAACATCTGGATCACGTCATCCTGGGAAATGTATAGAATTAAGTCAATTGCATAGAATTGGATATTAAGTATAAAAAAAAGGGTTCTCATCAAGCTTGGACGAGAACCCTTTAGTTGTAATTGAAGCTCTTTAAGCGCTAAGAACAGTATTCGCGCAAATCCTGCAGCAATTGCTTTAAAGACGCTGTCGCGTCACCCAAAAGGAGCGCAATCTTATCATCCCTGCCCTCGTTATAGAGCGGGTTATCCACACCGGCGTATCCGGGCTGTTTGTCGTAGTTCATGATGATGACATATCTGGCATCTTCAACATTGAGGATCGGCATACCGTAAATAGGGGTGCCTTCCGCTGTGTTAGCCGCGGGATTGATTACGTCGTTAGCGCCGATAATGATGGCCACATCGGTTTCCGCAAACTTAGGATTGATCTCTTCCATCTCGTGCAGCTTTTCGTAGGGTACGTCTACTTCAGCCAAAAGCACATTCATATGACCCGGCATACGACCGGCCACAGGGTGTATTGCGAACTCGACTGACTTGCCCTTTTGCTCCAGTTCATCCATGAGTTGTTTTACTACCGGCTGAGCCTGAGACAAGGCCATGCCGTAACCCGGCACGATGATTATTTTCTCTGCGGCTTCAATCCAGCGCGTGTAAACCGGAGCGGCGTCTTCCGCCTCAGTTTCTGAGGTTGCCGGAGCCTTAACTGCGCGATATTCCTTGCTGAATTTCTTCAGAGATTCTTTGGCATCACCCAGAAGGAGCGCCACCTGGCTTCCTCTACCCTCTTCATAAAGCGGATTGTCCACACCGGCGTATCCGGGTTGTTTATCATAATTCATGATAATAACATGTTTGGCAGCTTCCACCTCAAGGATCGGCATGCCGTAAATCGGGGTACCTTCCGCCGTGTTGGCTGCAGGGTTAACCACGTCGTTAGCGCCGATGATGATAGCCAGATCGGTCTCCGCAAATTTAGGATTAATTTCATCCATCTCGTGCAGCTTTTCGTAGGGCACGTCTACTTCAGCCAGAAGGACATTCATATGACCAGGCATACGACCGGCCACGGGGTGAATAGCAAATTCAACGTTCTTGCCGTCTTCTTCCAGCTCGTCCATGAGGTTTTTAACCAGAGGCTGAGCCTGAGATAAGGCCATTCCGTAGCCCGGCACAATGATTATTTTTTCCGCTGTATCCAGCCACTGAGCGTAAGCCGGAGTAATGTCTTTTGCGACAACTTTCTTATCCGGTCTGAAGGTCAGGCGATATTCCCTGGCAAGTGTCTTCAGAGAATCCTTGGCATCGCCTAAGAGCAGAGCTACCTTGTCCGATCTTCCTTCTTCGTAGAGCGGATTATCCACACCGGCGTACCCGGGCTGTTTGTCATAGTTCATGATGATAACGTGCCTGGCGTTCTCAACCTCGAGGATCGGCATGCCATAAATAGGTGTTCCTTCAGCCGTATTGGCCGCAGGGTTGACCACGTCGTTGGCGCCGATAATGATGGCAACATCGGTTTCTGCAAATTCGGGATTGATTTCATCCATTTCGTGCAGCTTCTCATAGGGCACGTCTACTTCAGCCAGAAGGACGTTCATGTGACCCGGCATACGTCCTGCTACAGGGTGAATAGCAAACTCAACCTTCTTACCGTCTTCTTCCAGCTCATCCATGAGATTTTTCACCAGAGGCTGAGCCTGAGACAAAGCCATACCGTAGCCCGGAACGATGATGACGCTTTTGGCTTCATTCAACCATTTTGCAAAGGCGGGACCTGTCTCTTCTTCATCGGTCGTAACGCACTCCTTAACCGTTTCAACTGTTGCAACTGTGACAGCGCCATTTGTTGCGCCAGCTACAGCAGTTTTCTTTACCTTTACTTGAGGAGTCGATGTTTTGCCGAGGAGAATATCCATCAGCTTCCGGTTCATTGAACGGCACATTATCTGCGTCAGGAGCAAACCCGAAGCTCCGACAATTGCGCCGACTGCAACCAACAGGGGATCCGCTATGGCTAGACCGGCGATGGCACCTGCCACGCCGGAAAAGGAGTTGAGCAGCGAGATCGTAATCGGCATGTCAGCTCCACCTACGCGGATGGCGAAGACGACACCGAAGAGACCGGAAATAATTGCACAAAGAATTATTAATATGGTTTTCGCAACATTATTGGAAAGTACATCAGGGATGCTCAGCAAGACTACAGTTACAAGCGCTAATATTATGGTCAGACCGGTCCAGAGGGAGTGTCTCTTAAAGACAAGCGGTTTTTGCGATATAACGCCATGGAGCTTGCCTGCGGCCACCATGCTGCCGGTAAAGGTAAACGCACCGACAAAAACAGCGAGACCGGCGGTGACTAAAGAAAATATTTCTGAAGATGAACCGTCGCCTGCGGCCATGAGAGTCAGAATACCGGCCAGCATCGACGCAGCCCCGCCAAAACCATTAAGGATGGCGACCATTTGTGGCATTTGAATCATTTTTACTTTGACTGAGATCCATATGCCTATGGCAGCGCCAATCAGCATGGCGATGTACAGTTCAGCAAAGGAGAAGATCTCCCAGTACCATAAGGTAAGTACTATCATGAGCAGCATGGAAATCGATCCCAGCCTGTTACCTCTGACAGCAGTGTTGACCTTGCTCATCATGGAAATTCCGATCAGAACCGTAATCGCTAACAGTGCAGCCAACACGTAATAAACAATTTCACCCGTTCCCGTGCGCGGGGCGACAGCTGATAAGACAGGGGAAAACAGTAAATTCATTGACATTACTTGCCTCCTCCAGTCTTGTCTTCAGAGTGAAACATCCTCAGCATGCGGTCTGTAACTGCAAAACCACCGACGACATTGATCATGGCAAGAACAATGGCGATAAAACCCAAGACTCTGCTGAAGGTGTCACCCATTGAGCTGGCCACAGCAGTTGCCGTTAAACAGCCCAAAACAGTGACTCCGGAATAAGCGTTCATACCAGACATCAATGGCGTATGAAGTAAACTGGGGACACGGTCAATAATTTTGTAACCGACCAGCATCGACACCACAAAGACAACTATCAAGATTAAATGTTCTAATCCCATCCCTACTCTCCTCATTTAGATAAATATTTTCTCTTATCTGCTTACATGAAGCGGCCACCGTCCGAAAACGGTGGTCACATCAGCAAAGAAGTCAAAAAGATGTGCCGCTAGCGAAATGTAAGCGGCACATAAAGTTAATGCCCCAGAGCCTCAAAAGCCTCTAATGTTCCTTTATGGACTACTTTCCCCTCATAGGTTGTAAGAGAACTCTGGATAATTTCATCAGCGAGATCGATAACAATCTTTCCGTCCTTGATCAGGTATGAAAGTAGATTGTAAACGTTTTGGGCGAACATCCAGGTTGAGCTCGTAGGCAGCAGGCCCGGCAGGTTCTTGATACCGATAATTGTTACATTGTGCTTAACTTCAGTTCTGCCCGGTGGAGTAATAGCGCAGTTTCCGCCCTGATCGATAGATATATCGACGATGACAGAACCGGGTTTCATGCTCTTGACCATTTCTTCGGTAATTAAGCTGGGGGCCACTTTGCCCGGAACCAGAGCCGACAGGAAAACAATATCCATTTGCGGGAGATGCTCTGCCAGAATCTTACGTTCAGCCTCGAGTCTTTCCTGACTGAGCGCCAGGGCATAACCGCCGGCACCGATGGCTTCTTCGGCCGGTACTTCAAGATCGATAACCTTGGCGCCTAATGACTGAGCCTGCTCGGCTGCTGCCGGTCGGATATCTGCAGCATAAACCTGAGAACCTAAGCGCTTCGCTGTGGCCAAGGCCTGCAAACCGCCGACGCCGACACCTATAACCAAGGTGTTGATCGGCTTGATCATGCCTACTGCGGTGAATATTTGAGGAACAAATTTCGGCAAAGCGTCCGCTGCCAGAAGAATTCCTTTGTACCCGGCGCAGGTGCTCATGGAAGTAAGGGCATCCATATTCTGGGCCCGGGTTATACGAGGTATACCATCCAGGGTAATGCTGGTAATACCGTGTTCAGCCATGTGCTTAACCATTTGATGATTAACCGGTGATGCGGGATGGATGAATGTAATCAACAGCTGTCCTTCATGCATAAGATCAACTTCATGCTTGTTTTGTTCTTCGTTCATCAGGGGTTCTTTGACTTTAAGAATAACCTCGGCACGATCGTAGAGATCCGCCACATTCTCTATAATCTCCGCTCCGGCGGCTGAATAATCAGGGTCGTGATAGAATGCGCCTTCTCCGGCGTCCTTCTCTACTAGAACCGTGAGACCATCTTTTACCATTTTTGCTACTGTTTCCGGTGATGCTGCGACGCGACGCTCGCCGGGCATAATTTCTTTAGGAACTCCAATAATCATGTTACTACCTCCAGCACATGTAATTCATTAGTTGTATAATAACAGCAACAATCGTCTATTACAACACATTTCTTTGTACACATCGCAAACATTCCTGTGTATTTTACGCTTCAAATTTGTAAAATTCGATATTATTTATAAAATTATTATGCATAAAATTTTATTCCGTTTTATGTACTAATTGTAAAACTCTTGTCAAAGCTTGATATAAAGCCATATATTTATATTTTCATTTCTGCACAAGCACTTCATCCACGCATAGCAATGCAGAAAGATTAAGATTTATTCATCTTTAGCAGCTGATGTGTCTGATAAATATTACGTATACTATAGCGAGACATCTAATGCGGTATTCTATTTCCACAAATATGTGATAATAGATTTAACACTTAAAAGGAGTTTTGCTCTTGAAACGAAAAATTTATCACAAATCTACTTTCGAAAAAACTTCGCGCGAGCGGCAGATCAAAGTGTATTGGGCCGCCATCTCGGTTTTTTCTCAAAAAGGATACGAAGCAGCCAGTGTCCAGGATATTGCGCAAAAAGCGGGCATCAGCGTTGGCTCCCTTTATAGTTATTTTTCCTCCAAGGAAGATCTTTTCAAGGCGATTGCGGAAATGGGTTATGCCGTTTTGGAGCAAATCGTCACTGAATGGAACCCGCAAAAGGAAGACAGCTTTCGTTCTGCTATGACCACATTATTCCGGATGACCTTGGAATACAGCCGTAAATATCCCGACTTGTCTAAGCTTTACCTGCTATTAACTACTGACTCCCTGAACCCTTTTTCTGAGCAACTATCGAAAGAGATGGAGATAAGCTTTCGTTCCGCTTACGCCCACTTATTGGAAAATGCCCGTGAAAAGGGTGAACTGCGTTCCGACATAGATCTGGAGATGGCAGGTTATTTCATCGATAATGCCGCAGTTATGCTGCAGTTTTCTCAGACCTCAAAATATTATCAGAACCGTTTGAGGCAATACCTTGGCCTGTCTGAGGATGAAGAAATGCCGGACGATAGAATCGTGAGCGCTTTGGTTAATTACATTTGCGACGGTTTAACTCATGAAGAGAAATAAAGTGAGAAAAGTTATTCTTGTAGGATTAGGCAGTGCCGGCAAACGGCACTTGCGTGCAATTGAATTTTATGAAAAACGCGGCTTGCTGCAGCTAATCGGTCTGGTGGAAAGCAATGAAAAAGCACTGATGGCTTTTCAATCAGCCCGTAAGAAGTCCCTGCCTCTTCCTCACACAGCCAGCAGCCTCAGAGAAATGTATAAATTATTGGAGAACGGGTCAAAGCCTGCCGACCTGGTCGCAATCGCAACTCCGCCTGAATCACATACTGAACTGGCACTTTACGCCATGGAAAAAGGCGCAGACGTTATCGTGGAAAAACCGATGACTCTTCGCACTGAAGAAGCCAGAACCCTGGTGGAAATGTCGAAAACAAGCGGACGCTTTGTTGTTCCCTGCCTCACTTATCGTTTTTATCCGGCTGTCAAAGAGTTGAAAAACTTTCTTAGAGCAGGTTCTTTTGGACGGGTGCTTTCTGCGACAACTACTGTCCGCTGGGGGCATGACCAGGCTTATTACGATCAATCTTCCTGGCTCGGGACCTGGGAACACGAAGGTGGTGCCCTGATGAACCAGACCATCCATGCCCTGGATCTAGTCTTCTATCTTTTAGGTGAACTGCCTGGTGAGGCTATGTGTCGTCTGGCTCCTCCCTACCACAAGATCGAAGCAGCTGACTTGGCTATGGGTATTTTCACACTGCATTCAGGCGCTCTGGTTGCGGTTGAGGGCAGCACTGTCACTGACCCCGGGCAACAGGAAGCGTCCATCTTCTTGCGCTACGAAAAAGGCACTTTGTCTGCAGGCATCAAGGGCGGGAAAATAACTTATTCCCTTAGATATGATGATAATGCGAAGAAAACTCCTGCCATCGTGCGCCCTGCCCTGAAACACTTGATTAAGCGCGATGGACCTGGCATTCTCAGGCATGTGGGTAAAGCTCACACCCTGATGTATGGCGCCGTTCTGGAAGCTTTATCAAAGGAAGACAGAACTGATCTCGACTCATCTTCCGATTTGCCCACTGCGACTGACGGACTCAGTTCTCTCAGCTTGGTGCTGACGCTTCTGGAAGCGGCCAAAAGAGGGCGGGCTGTCCCCTATCCCAGTGAAACTTTCGAATTGAAAGACATGAAAGAGTGAAACGATGTTTATTCTTGTCATGCGCTTTGTCATCCGGATCCCCTGGGCTCACTCGCTTAAGGACAAGCGTAAGGTAAAGCGTTCCCTGGTGGATTCAATGCGCAATCGCTACAATGTATCAGCCAAGGAAGTTGAGGCTCAGGAAGCGCAGCAGACCTTAGTAATCGGTCTTAGCTACACAGCCCTGAGCCAAAGTGACGCTGAAAATATGATTGAAACCTTCACTGACTACGTCTACGAAAACTCTGAAGGTGAAGTCAGCCTCGTCGAGCAGGAAATTTTTACTTTCTATAATTAGCAGCCTGAGTTTCAAAGAGTTGGCGGTAGAGATTGTCTCCTCGCATCAAGTTTTCGTGACTTTCAAAAGCTACAATTTTACCTCCATCCAGGAGTAAAATCTTATCGCAAAATTTGGATGAACTCATGCGGTGAGAGATGAAAATCGCAGTGCGCTCGCGCACCAATTCGTTGAAATGCTCGTACACTTCGCTTTCAGCTAACGGGTCGAGAGCGGCGGTTGGTTCATCCAAAATAACTAAGTCTGCGTCCTTGCGAATTGAGCGGGCAATAGCGAGCTTCTGCTTTTGTCCGCCGGACATGTCAGTTGCTTCCTCATAGAGAGACTTATCCATATAAGTATCGACTTGCTCCGGCAATGCTCTAACATCAGCGCCAATGCTGACCTCATCCAAAATCTCCCATAATGCTGACTCACTGCTCTTTCCGGCCGGATCAACGTTATCGCGAATCGTGAAGGGAAAGATCATGAAATCCTGGAAGACACAGGACAACTGTTCCAGATAAGAATCGTAATCGTATTCACGAATGTCAATTCCGTTCCAAAGAATACGTCCGCTGTCCGGTTCAAAGAGGCGGCAAATTAATTTGACGATCGTGCTTTTGCCGGCATTATTCAATCCGACAATGCTGATTCTCTCACCACGCCTGATCGTAAATGAGATATCTTTAAGAATAACGCGATCACTGTTGGGGTAGCTGAAGGACAAATTTTCAAAAGAGATTGAGTCAAGTTCGTCTGCTGCGAGCTCACCGCTGTCTACTCCTCTTTCTTTCATCAGCATAAAGCTGGCGAATGGAACCAAATGACTGATATTTTGGGCAACCATCATAATTGAACTAACTGCTTCACGCAAAGAAGTAGCAAAATTCTCTGCTGC
>JAQWBU010000180.1 GCA_028706195.1 Eubacteriales bacterium | reverse complement strand
GATTACAGCTATGATAATTGCTGGAGCCCTGTCAGGAATAGCCGGCTTTATGATGTACCTTGGCGGAACCGGTGTCTACATGGAAACCAACGAAATTAGCGCACCTCAGGGCTTTAACGGTATTCCGGTCTCCCTTTTAGCTATGAACCATCCGATCGGGGTTTTCTTCACAGGAATGTTTATCGGTCATATCAAGATAGGCGGAGAAAATCTGCAGTTGTACGGTTACTCTAAAGAGATCATCGATATGATCATTGCCGTTATCATCTACTGCGCAGCTTTCTCTCTGATTTTCAAGCAAATGTTGAATCGAATTATTCATGGCGTCAAGAAAAACGGAAAAAAGCCAAGGGGGGCGGGGCCACAGGGACCCGGTCGCTATGCGCGGCCTGAAGAAACAGAGGTATCCTCATGACAACTATTGCTTTTATAGTTCAACAGACAATGATTTTCTCCATCCCTTTGCTGATTGTCGCTATGGGGGGAATGTACTCAGAGCGCAGCGGTGTTATAAACATCGGTCTGGACGGCGGTATGATCATGGGAGCCTTCACCGGCACTCTCTTTATTAATATGATGCAGGGAAACATATCCGGTCAGGGTTTGTTTATTCTGGCATTACTCGTGGCGGGATTGACCGGCTTCATTTTCACTGCATTGCATGCCTTTGCTTCCATCAACCTTAAGGCCAATCAGGTTATCAGCGGTACTGCTATGAACATGTTTGCTCCTGCTTTTGCCGTATTTGCCGCCCGGCTGGTTTTTGGCACTCAGCAGGTTCCGTTCAGAGATACCTTCTTTATTCGAAAAGTGCCGCTATTGGGAGACATTCCCATAATCGGATCTCTATTTTTCCGGAACGCTTATATCTCGACTTATATTGGATTTTTAATCTTTTTTGTAGCCTGGTTTATTATACAAAGGACCCCTTTCGGACTCCGCCTGCGAGCTTGTGGAGAACATCCCGGAGCTGCAGACACAGTCGGTATTGACGTGCAACGCATGCGTTGGGCAGGAACTCTGATTTCAGGCTTTCTGGCAGGTATTGGCGGTCTGGCTTTTGTTGTCCCGACATCAACCGAATCCAACGCCACAGTCTATGGTTACGGTTTCCTAGCTCTAGCTGTCATGATATTTGGTCAGTGGCGATCGCCGAAAATACTGGGAGCTGCTTTTTTCTTCGGCTTAATGAAAACAATAGCTTCAGCGTATTCGGCGATTCCGGGAATAAAGACGCTGCCCATTCCGGCAACTGTATATAAGATGATTCCTTATATAGCTACTTTGATCGTCCTGATTTTCATGTCAAAACGTTCACAGGCACCGGCGGCTGAAGGAATACCATACGAGAAAACGGGACGCTGATGCGAATTTACGATTTAATTAAGAAAAAACGTGATGGTGGAACGCACAGCCAAGACGAACTTCGTTTCATCATCGACTCTTATGTAAGCGGTGATATTCCGGATTACCAGATATCCGCCTGGCTGATGGCTGTTTATTTCCGCGGCATGACGAAGCAGGAGACGCTCGACTTCACGCAGGCTTTGGTTCTTTCAGGAGATCAGGTGGATTTGTCCGCAATTGAAGGCATCAAAGTTGACAAGCATTCAACCGGAGGGGTCGGGGACAAAACATCGCTTATTGTGGGTCCCATTGTCGCCGCCTGCGGCCTGAAACTGGCTAAAATGAGTGGACGCGGTCTGGGACATACCGGCGGGACACTTGATAAACTGGAATCAATTCCGGGTTTTCGAACGGAACTGTCTGAAGAGGAATTTATTGGGCAGGTACGGGACATCGGTATTGCCATAATCAGTCAGACAGCGGATTTAGCTCCCGGAGATAAGAAGCTCTACTCGCTGCGCGATGTGACCGCCACAGTTGATTCCATACCTTTGATTGCCGGCTCCATTATGAGCAAAAAACTGGCAGCCGGAAGCGATGTCATTGTTCTCGATGTTAAGTGTGGCAGCGGTGCGTTCATGAAAACTGCAGAAGAGGCTGTCGAGCTGGCCCAAGTGATGGTGGACATAGGTGAAGGCGCCGGACGTCGAACTGCAGCACTGGTCACAGATATGGATCGTCCGCTGGGCCAATGCATTGGCAACGCGATTGAGATTGCTGAAGCCATTCAGGTTTTGAAAGGCGAAGGTCCTGAAGATCTGCGTGATTTATGTTTCGCGCTGAGTTCTGAACTGCTGAAACTGGCGAAACCTGACTCAGGTGAAGATTACGACTTAACCGTTCGGGAGGCTGTAGATTCAGGGAGAGCACTGGACTGCTTCCGCCAAATGGTGGCAGCACAAGGTGGCGATCCCGAGATTACAGAGGATCTTAATATTTTACCTCAGCCCAAATTTACGGCTGAACTTAAAGCACCACAAGACGGCTGGATCAGTCACATGGATGCTGAAATCTGCGGTATCGCATCATCTATGCTGGGCGCAGGTCGCTTAAAGATGGATGATCAGATCCAGCCCTCAGCAGGAATCAGGCTTCATCGTCGCAGCGGTGAACTGGTTAAGGAAGGTGAA
>JAQWBU010000179.1 GCA_028706195.1 Eubacteriales bacterium | reverse complement strand
GAAATCAGATCTTTAGGCTGTTATGCAGGTGTGTCGCTGAATCCGGCAACCCCATTGGAGGATGTCAAATATCTCTTGCCGGATATGGATATGCTGCTTTTGATGACTGTAAATCCCGGATTCGGGGGGCAGACATACTTAAGTCAAATGACAGATAAGATCCGTTCTGCGCGGGCTATGATCGACGCTTCGGGCTATCGAGTGCGTCTTCAGGTGGATGGCGGTATATCCCGCGATAACTTAGCCGAGGTGATGCGTGCCGGCGCTGATATGGTAGTCTCAGGCTCAGCAATATTTAACGACGCAGATCCGGGTCTCGAAGCTCTGGCGTTTCAGTCTGACATGCGGGAACTGGACAGAGAACTGAATCGTGTTTGATTGCGCCGTTGCCTTGGCTGGTAAGTGCGCTGACATAGACGGTGTGACACGTTTATGCCCTCTCGCTGATATCATCATAGCTGCCGATGGCGGAGCGGACAATTTACTTTCAGCCGGAATTGATCCGGACTGGGTTATCGGTGATAATGATTCAGCTCAAATGAGCCTTCCTGAAAAAAGCATTCAAATATTATTTCCACAAGACAAGGATTACACGGACGGTGAACTCGCGCTTTCACTTGCGCTTTTCCTGACGGAATCGGACGTCAAGATCAAAAGCAAAGAGGCACTGTGGACGGTACTCGCGGCTGCTGATTCAACTGATCATGTTGGCAAATTAATTGCTGAAAATCTGGCACTCCTCCTCGTTAACAATTTTCGACAGGCGAAAGATTTGAATGACTTTAGCATCTTAGTATTGTTCCCGTTTGGAAAACGGCAAGACCACAGTTGGACTAATGTTCTGTTGGCAGCCAGTCTGGCCCGTTCCGGTGCACATGTATATTTGTCGGATGGTTTCACTATAGTAAGGATAATTGCGGACAAAGTGCCGCTGCAAGCTGCCTTTGATCCGCAAGTGCTGGACAGTATTACGCTGACAAGTCAATCCGAGCTGGCTTTTTCTGCTGTGCCTCTGGATGACAATGTGCGGGGGTTCACTGTGAAAGGCATGAAATGGGATCTTGACCAGGCTGATCTTGCTTACAATAAATCGACTGCCGTGTCGAATCGTCCGCGCGATGGAGAGAAGCCTGATCCATATATTTCTCTGGAGACGGGGACAGTGATGCTTATACTAACTCCTGCAGACTGAAATAACTGCTAAGCAAACAATCCGCTCAGGGAGCGGATTGTGTAAGTGTTTTCTTTGCGGTTATATTTATTAGTCTTCGAAGCACAATATATAATAACGTTTCTTGCCCAAACGAATTATGCAGGAAGCATCCTCATCCAGATCCTGAGGTTTCAGCATTCTGCCTATATCTCCTACAGATTCATCATTGAGATAGAGGCCGCCTTGCTGCAGCAGGCGTCTGGCCTCGCTGCGTGAAGCAACAATTTTGTTGTCTGCGAGAATTTCAATTAAGCTTTTGTCCATCTCGCTGGATTTCAAAACAAAGGTCGGGCTGTCGGACAAATCGCCCTGACCGCCGAAAAGGGCTTTGGCGGCAGCTTCTGCTCCGCGAGCTTTTTCCTCGCCGTGAACCAAACTCGTTACCTCAAAGGCAAGTTTTTCTTTCGCCTTATTCAAATCTGCGCCACTCAATTTGCTGTATTCTTCGATTTCCTCCATGGGCATAAAGGTCAGCTGCTTCATAAACTTAATTACATCAGCGTCATTGACATTACGCAGATATTGATAAAAATCGTAAACGGAGAACTTGTCCTCATCCAGCCATACTGCGCCTTTCGCGGTTTTACCCATCTTTTCACCGGCACTGTTGGTCAGCAAAGCGAAAGTCATGCCATAGGCATCAGCATGCTCTACCTTCCTTATTAAATCGACACCGGCGATGATGTTGCTCCATTGATCGCTGCCACCAACCTGAAGTCTGCAATCATACTTTCGGTATAAGTGCAGGAAATCATATGCTTGCAGGAGAATGTAATTGAATTCGAAGAACGACAATCCTTCTTCCAGCCGGTTCTTATAGCTGTCCAGGCTGAGCATCCGATTCACAGAGAAATGAACACCGATTTCACGAAGAAAATCAATGTAATTGAGTTCCAGCAGCCAGTTTGCGTTATTGTCAATAATCGCCTTGCCATCGGAGAAATCAAGCAGTCTTGACATCTGCTTCACAAAGCAATCTACGTTGTGATCGATGGTTTCTTTTGACATCAGGCTGCGCATATCGCTTCGTCCGCTGGGGTCGCCGATATGGCCGGTACCCCCGCCCATCAGAGCTATCGGGCGCATGCCTGCACGTTGCAGATGAGTCATAACCATTAATTGAATGAAATGACCTATATGAAGACTGTCTGCTGTAGGATCAAAGCCAACATAAAAAGTTGCGCCTTTTTGATTCAAATAATCGCGCACTTCCTCCTCATGAGTGACCTGCTCGATGTAGCCCCGTTCTAACAGAACATCATAAACGTTTTTTTCAGACATGCTGTCCTACCTCTTTCCTAATAAATGACAGATATATAACCTGT
>JAQWBU010000055.1 GCA_028706195.1 Eubacteriales bacterium | reverse complement strand
TAATATGTTTGTTCGTAGCAACATCTTTATAGCTGTTATTCTCGGTATAGTGCTTAATTTGTTCCTCAATGTTCTCTTAAAAGCAAAGGCTAAGGACTTGGAGGAGGATACAAGCGATGGGTGATATAGCTCTAGTCACTCAACAGATCTCATGTCATAGCAAGACCTGAATCTATGGATTAATATGGTAAGTGGAAAAGATAGGGAAAGAGAGTTGTTAGTATGAATTATTCGGAACTAAGCCTGAAATTACACGAGAAGCACAAGGGGAAAATTGAGGTCATATCCAAAGTAAAAGTTGAAACGAACGAGGATCTAAGCACCGCTTACACACCAGGGGTAGCAGAACCTTGCCGTGAGATAGCGGCGAATCCTGAGGATGTTTACAAATATACTTCAAAAGGCAATCTGGTGGCTGTTGTCACCGATGGAAGCGCTGTGCTGGGGCTGGGGAATATCGGGCCTAAGGCTGCACTGCCGGTTATGGAAGGTAAGGCAGTTCTTTTCAAAGAATTTGGCGGTGTAGACGCCTTTCCCATCGCCATAGATTCTCAGGATGTGGATACTATTGTGGAAACAGTCAAGTTGATTTCGCCGGCATTTGGCGGTATCAATCTGGAAGACATCTCAGCTCCGCGCTGTTTTGAAATCGAAACAAGGCTGAAGAGAGAACTCGATATTCCTGTCTTCCATGATGACCAGCATGGCACGGCCATCGTGGTTTTGGCTGCGGTATTAAACGCGCTCAAGGTTGTGGGCAAAGAACTGCAGGATCTCAAGATAGTTGTAAACGGTGCCGGTTCAGCCGGAGTTGCAATCATCAAATTATTGCAGACAGCAGGGTCCGGTAATCAAATTGCCTGTGGCAGGCAGGGTGCAATATGTAAAGGCGTTGAAGGCATGCGCGACTCCTATATTTCTCTGGCGGAAATCACTAATCCTCACATGGAAAAAGGTACACTCGGAGATGTTATCAAGGGTGCCGATATCTTTATCGGAGTATCAGGGCCCAACGTTCTGACCCAAGATATGATCAGGTCTATGAATTCCGATCCGATCGTATTTGCCCTGGCGAACCCGGAACCGGAAATCCTGCCGGATCTGGCCAAGGAAGCAGGCGCTCGCATTGTCGGGACGGGTCGTTCGGATTTTCCTAACCAGATAAATAACGTATCGGTCTTTCCGGGGATGTTCAAAGGCGCATTGTCAGTGCGCTCTACTGATATAAATGAGGAAATGAAGTTAGCTGCTGCCAGAGCCATAGCCGATTACATTCCAGTTAATGAACTGCACGAAGAGAATATAATGCCCAGCGCCTTAGACAAGAAGGTGGCTGATGCTGTTGCTGAGGCAGTGGCTCAGGCTGCGAGGGATACGGGAGTTGCGAGGTTGTAGGGGGACTTGTTAATCTTCAGGATATGAAAAATCTTAGCGTGCGATATGCATACCCGCACAAATTTAAACAAGCAAAAATCTACCCTACGCAGGTAGATCTTTGCTCCTAAAACAACACAGGCTTTAGTGAATCTATCTAATCTTACCTTTAACTATTTGTAGATTGTCACAAAAAATCAGATCAAAAATTTCCACCTTTGATGAACATAACCAATCTATTGTTGACATACTCCAATTTCTGAAGTAAAGTTACAACAGATGTTAAGTTTTTGTTAATTATCCGATGTAAACGCATTGAAATAACCAATAAAGCGTAAATAGACCGTAAATTAGTGAAATTTTATTTCCAAGCTGAAAATTAATTTCATAATGTATTTTCAAAAGTTGACAAGCGAGATTGAATATGAAAAGTACTTTCCAAATTAAAGGCATAAAAAGCAGGTTAACAAAGACCGATGAGAAAATCCTGAACTATGTTGAGGAAAATAGCGATTCAATAATTTACATGACAATTTCCGATGTTTCGCAACAAACCGGAACAAGTGATGCAAGCATTGTCCGCTTTTGTCACAAAATTGGTTTCAGCGGATTTCAGGATATGAAAATATCATTGGCTAAAGCAACAGCAGATCCATATGTACTAGTCAATGAGAAAATCACTTCTGAGGATACTCCAGAATCAATCGTTCAGAAAACTTTTTCAAGTATTCAGGATACGCTTGAATCAACGAGGAAAGTCTTATCAATGGATCAGTTTGTCAAGGCAGGAAACACATTGCTACATTCGAATAGGATTGTTGTTTTTGGGATGGGATCTTCAGCCTCTGTAGCTACTGATATATCTCACAAATTTTTGAGAATGGGTTTTCGTTCTGAAGCTTATTCGGATAGCCATTTTCAAATTATTGCCAGCTGCAGTCTGAATGTTGGTGATGTAGCGATTGGTGTGTCACACTCCGGGAATACACGGGATGTTGTTGAAGCAATGACTCTCGCAAAGAAGAATGGCGCAACTACGATTTGCATAACTAACAACAGCTCCTCCCCCATTACTAAAAATGATGTATCTGATATTCGATTGTTCACTGCATCTGCTGAAACGAAGTACAGAGTATGGGGCCAGACCTCTCGCTATGCTCAACTGGCAATTGTTGACGCTTTATATGCATATATAAGTTTCAACAAGGGCAAATCCGTCATAGATAACATAATCGAAGTAGATAAATCTTTAAGTGTTAAAAAATATTAATTGCAATGAAGAGGTAATTATGGAACAACTATTAGGCGTTGATTGTGGTACAGGTGGGTGTAAAACCACCGTTATAGATAGAAATGGCACACTGTTGGCCAGCGCGTCGCAAGAATATCCTTCCTACTTTCCGTATCCGGGTTGGAGCGAACAAAATCCTGAGGATTGGGTACAAGCGGTTGTTAACACAATCAAATCCTGCATTGAACAGTTGGGTAGCGCTAAGGACATTCAGAGTATTTCATTCAGTGCTTCCACTCACAATACATTGATTGAGGATAAGGATGGAAAAATCATAAGACCTTGCATCATGTGGAATGATCAAAGAAGCTATCTGGAAGCAGATGAACTAATAGAAAAATATGAAGACGACATTTTTTCAATCGGCATGCAGCTTCCGACTCCGACATGGACTTTACCACAGCTGCTTTGGCTGAAGCGAAACGAAGAAGACAACTTTAATCGTATCCATAAATATTATTGCGTTAAGGATTATGTTCGTCATTTTTTTACCGGAGATTGGTCTACAGATATTGTTGACGCCCAGGGAACACTATTATTTGACGCAAGAAAAATGGAATGGTCCGAAGACCTCTGCGACATTATTGGATTGCCATTATCTGTTTTACCACCAATAAATCAATGTAAAGACATAGCAGGATATGTAAGTGAAGAGGCTAGTAAAGTTACAGGTTTAACTAAGGGAATACCGGTTGTTACTGGTTGCTCCGATACCTCAGCTGAAGACTTTGGAGCAGGTGCCATATCAGAAGGAGATCTGATCATAAAGCTTGCAACAGCTGCCAATGTTAATGTTGTCACTAATAATCCGATGCCGGATAAAAGAGGCTTTACCTACCCTCACGTTGTTGAAAATACTTGGTATAACGTACTTGCGACAAATTCTTGCGCATCATCATATCGCTGGCTGCGCAATAGTGTTTTCAGCGAGGAGATGGAGAGCTATCAGTCTGCCGGCAAGGACGTATACGAATTAATGGATGAGTTAGCAGCCGGAATTCCGATTGGATCAGCTGGAATGCTTTACCATCCGTTTTTACAAGGTGAAAGATGCCCTTATTACGATTCAGCTTTAAAAGCAAGTTTTACCGGTATTAGTTCAGAAATGGATAAGAGACACTTCGCAAGATCTGTGCTGGAAGGCGTCGCTTATAGCATTAATGATTGTTATTCAATTGTGAAAACAATGGAAATAAAAACTAACGATGCGAGACTAATAGGAGGTGGCGCGAAGAGCAGTTTGTGGAGCCAGATTGTATGTGATGTCGTAGGAATACCTGTGTATCTCCCGGAGAACGACGATTCGTCATTTGGAGGTGCCCTATTGGCTGGGATTGGTATAGGAATATTTTCAGATGCAAGAGATGCCGCTGAAAAATGCATCAGAATGAAAAAAAGACTTGAACCTGATTTAGATAACCATGAGAAATATAAAAAATATTTTGGATTATACAAAGAAATAGTTCAAGCATTAACGCCTATTTACAAAAAACTTCAAGAAATAGAATCTAAGGAGTAAAAGGAATGAAAAGAAAATATTTGTACATTTTTGTCAGTTTAATACTCGTATTCTCGATGTTTGTTGGCTGTAGCCCAGCAGACCCTGACACTAGCGAACCAAGCAATCAGACAAATCCTGTTTCCGAGCCGGCGGAAAATGGCGATACTTTCAAAGTCGGTGCTATTTTGCCACTATCAGGAGCTAATGCTCATGAGGGTGAAGTATGTCAAAATGCCATGGAGTTTGCCAAAGATAAGATAAATGAAGCAGGCGGTATCGCAGCTCTAGGCGGTATGAAGCTTGAAATAGTCTATGGCGATCACCAGGCCAATGCCCAGACCGCCATTACTGAGACCGAGCGTCTTATTGTAAATGAGAATGTCCAGGCCCTTCTGGGACCTTATAACAGCGCAGTAGGCTATACGACTGCTCCAGTTGCAGAAAAATATAAAACTCCATATCTATTAAATAACTCTGTTGCGGATGACATTCTTAAACAAGGATATAAATGGGTATTCCGTGCAAACCAAACTTCCTCAAGTAATGCAGTTGACCAATTGAGCTTCTTAACAGAGCTAAGCGATTATGGTCATGAAATCAAAAACATTGCTTTGGTCTATGAAAATACTGAGTGGGGTGCCTCAGCTGCAGAAGCAATTAAAGACTTTGCCGCAACCGACGAGTATGATTTTGAAGTAGTCTTGTTTGAATCCTATCCCGCAAACACACCGGACATGACATCTCTAATTATTAAATTGAAGAATTCCGGCGCTGATGTTGTAATTCCGGAATCTTATCTGAACGATGCCCTGCTGTTTATGAAAACAATGGAAGAAATGGAAGTTAACATTCCAGTGTTCGCCGGCGGCGGTGGATTTACTGACCCCGGCTTTGTAAGTCAGGCGGGTGATACAGCTGAAAATATGTTCATCTTAATGGCCTGGAGCACAGATATTCTGGAGAAGAAGCCGGAATGGGCAACAGAATTTAACGATGAATTCAAGGAGAAATACGGATACGATTTCGCTGAATTGTCCAGCAACTCTTATCAGAACGTCTGGGTATTAGCCGACGCGCTGGAAAGAGCCGGTTCCACAGAGCCTGAAGAAGTAAGACAGGCAATAGAGGAAACTGACATTACTGACGGCTACGCCCTCATCAATCCTTATCAGGGTATTAAATTCGGGGAAGTCCGCGGCATGACAAATCAAAATATATACGCTCAGATGTTAGTTTCTCAGGTACAGGACGGAGAACTCAGAGTAGTGTGGCCAGCTGAACTGTCACCTGATGATGTTGACCTTCGCTGGAACGATTAATAAACAATAGTGAAAGTAGGAACTGTTGCCTGTTCTCGGGCAACAGTTCCTAATAAGAGGTGAACTAAGATGTTATCCCAACTAGCGCAACCATTACTTAGCGGAACTCTGATGGGGGGCGTGTACGGTCTAATAGCACTTGGACTGAGCTTGGTTTTTGGAGTTATGCGCGTTAGCAATTTCGCACATGGCGATTTACTGATGATAGCTATGTATATTTCTGTTGCTTTATGGGAAGGATTTGGCATCAGTCCATATGTATCGATATTCGGGGTTGCTATTTTCATGTTCTTTGTCGGAGTTTTTATTCAAAAGGCAGCTATAACTCCAATATTGAAAAGCGAAAAAGAACGCTCGCCGTTACGTTTGATTTTATTTACTGTAGGCTTATCAATTTTCCTTCAAAACCTGGTTTTAATGATAAAAGGTGGTGCTCCTGTAACTGCAACAGTGCCGCTTTCAACTCAGACTCTTCCCGTCGGTGATTTAATTGTTAGTATTCCAAGACTGTTAGCATTTGTTTTATCGATTGTAATAACAGTGATTTTATGGTTTTTCATCAGCAAAACAGATACTGGCAGAGCCATGCGCGCAGTATCACAGGATCGTGAAACTTCTTTGCTTATGGGTATTAACGAGTATAAGACTTATGCCATAGCTTTTGGTATCGGCACAGTATTACTCGGATTAGCAGCAAGCATGGTATCTACATTTTTGTACGCATTTCCGACCATGGGGTCATCGTACACACTGCGGTCTTATGTAATTGTTGCTCTTGGAGGAATCGGCAGTATACCCGGAGCTATGATCGGCGGTCTGGTAGTAGGCATAATCGAATCAATTTCGGCCCAGTTTATGCCGGCCTCTTACTCTGAAGTAGTTATTTTTATAATTTTCATATTAGTTCTCGTCATTAAGCCATCGGGAATGTTCGGAAAAGAAAGAAAGTAGGGGCGGAAAGCATGAAAATAAAGAAGAGCACAAGAATTATTATCTTAATAGTTGGATTACTATTACTTGCTTTCCCGCAAATAGTACAAAACGATTACTACATTCAAACAGCAATTATGATTGCCTTTTTTGCTTACATGGCCAGTTGCTGGAATATCCTTGGAGGCTTGGCCGGCCAAATATCATTCGGCCATTCTGTGTACGCCGGAATTGGAGCCTACACTTCAACTTTGCTATTTATTTACTTAGGCATTTCTCCCTGGCTTGGGATGCTACTTGGAGGACTTTTAGCTGGTGTGATTGCAGTACTGATTGGCATGCCGACTTTTCGACTTCAAGGAACATATTATACTTTATCAACAATAGCCTTTTTAACTGTTGTCAGAATTCTGGTGTTATCAAACCCAACGATTTTAGGTTTGGAAACCAGAGGAGCTCAAGGGATGATTATTCCCTTAGTGAACGGTGGAGATTCCCCTGCCAATATGCAGTTCCTTACGAAAACTCCAATTTACTACGTTATTATTATTATGCTTGTCGTAGTTGCTGCCATTACTAACTATTTAAAGAATTCTAAAACTGGTTATTATTTCTCGGCGATTAAGACGAACCAGGATGCAGCAGCAGCATTGGGTGTCAATGTCAGCAGATACAAGCTGATATGCGCTTTTATCAGTGCTTTCCTGACAGCCCTTGGAGGTACATTTTATGCCCAGCTGGCAATGTATGTTGATCCTTCAACTCTGCTCGGCAATGAGATGGGTCAACAATTCGGCATTATTGCAATAGTAGGCGGAAGGGGAACGATCCTGGGACCAATCATTGGATCTCTGGTATTGGTTCCGCTACAGGAAATCGGAAGAGCATTGTTTGGTGGCACAGTCCAGGGATTTCACTTAGTTTTGTATGGATTGATAATGATGATTATCGTGCTGTTCTTACCGGATGGACTGGTCTCGCTATTTAAGAAGTTAAAGCCTAAGAATATCAAAAAAAGTACCAATGTTAATCAATTAGGAGCGAACAGTGAACAATAATATAGTTTTAAAACTGGATCAGGTATCCAAACATTATGGAGGCGTAGCTGCTGTTGATGATGTATCACTCCAGCTTCATGAAGGAGAAATCCTGGGCCTGATTGGTCCTAACGGAGCCGGGAAAACCACACTATTTAATTGTATTGCTGGATATACTAAGCCCTCGAGCGGAGAAATATATTTGGGTGAAAAGCCCATTACCGGATTGAAGCCCCATAAGATTTGCAAATTAGGAATAGGACGCACTTTTCAGATAGTTCAACCCTTTGGGGATCTCAGCGTCCTTGAAAATGTAATGATTGGCGCTTTTTGCAATACAAATAGCATGGCAAGAGCTAAGGAAATTTCAGAAGAAATATTAGAACTCACCAAACTAAGCCATAAGAAAAATGATCATGCCAACAGCCTGACAATAGTTGACAGAAAACAGCTTGAGATTGCGCGTGCACTTGCTACTAAGCCCAGGATACTCTTGCTTGACGAAGTTATGGCCGGTTTAAATCCTACTGAGTCGGCACAAGTGTCCGAGATGGTTAAAGGCATCAGGGATGAAATGAACATTTCACTTTTGCTTATAGAACATGTTATGAGCGTCATTATGTATTTGTCTGACTGCGTTTGTGTATTGGATCATGGCGAATTAATTGCGCAAGGATGCGCTGAAGATGTCACTACTGATGAACGCGTCATCAAATCTTATCTAGGAGAAAAGTATGCCTCTAGAAATAAATAATATAAATGTATACTATGACGATTTTCACGTCTTAAATGATGTTTCAATAACTGCGGAAGACGGAGAATGTATTGCGCTTCTGGGATCAAATGGGGCAGGCAAGACAACTCTCATTAACACAGTGTCCGGTTTGAATAAGACTACTACAGGTGACATTATTTTCAACGGAAAATCAGTAAAGGACATTCCGGCTCATGAGGTCGTTGAGCTGGGCATAATTCAGGTACCTGAAGGCAGGCGATTATTCCCTAATTTAAGTGTACGTGAGAATCTGCTGGTTGGGGCCTATAGTAAGCGGGCACGCGAGGGCCGGGAAGAAAGAATGGCATATGTGCTGGATATGATTCCTGCACTAAAAAATAAGTTAAGTCGCGCAGCCGGCTCCATGTCGGGAGGCGAACAACAGATGTGCGCAATCGGCAGAGGTCTGATGTCAAAGCCTGAGCTGCTGATGATGGATGAACCTTCACTTGGTCTTGCTCCCAAAATTGTTGAAGAAATGTTTGAGATTATTGAAAAAATAATGAAAACCGGGACAAGCATTCTCTTAGTTGAACAGAATGTAAATATGAGTTTGGAAATATCTAAGCACGCCTATGTGCTCGAATCAGGACGGATTTCACTTTCCGGAACTGCTAAAGAACTGGAAAGCAACCCGAAGCTGCGAGAGTCGTACTTAGGGATATAGAGTTGGAGGATTAAGACGATATGAGTAATTTAAGCAGGGCATTCGCAAGTCCGATGCGTTACATTCAGGGAAGCGGTGAGATAAATCATTTGTCAAAATACTGCAAAAATTATGGACAAAAAGTACTGATTTTGATTGACAGCTTTTTATATGACAAAACAATGAAGCTAATCGAGCCACAGTTTGAAGATGATAATACCATGTTGGCGATACGTTTTAATGGTGAGTGCTGTCAAGAAGAAGTAGATCGTATATATAATTCCTTAGATGAATTTTCAGCTGAGGTGCTGGTGGCTATTGGCGGAGGCAAAACTCTCGATACCGTGAAATTGATGGCTGCACAAAAGAATCTTCCCGTAATTGTTGTTCCAACCTCCGCCGCTACTGATGCTCCGACATCAGCTTTGTCCGTTTTGTACACTGCTGATGGAGAGTATATTAAGAACATTAAACATCAACGCAATGCCGATCTTGTTCTGCTTGACACGGAGATAATTTCAAGAGCTCCGGTCAGATTGCTGGTTGCCGGCATGGGTGACGCTTTAGCTACATATTTCGAAGCTAAAGCTAATAAGGAATCAAATCATAACAATTTAGTCGGAAGTGGCTACGGCATGTGTCTGACAGCTTACGCGATTGCAGAGCTATCGTACAAAGTGCTGCTTAGGGACGGCCTGAACGCAAAAATAGCAGTAGAAAACGGCGTCGTCACAACAGCTCTGGAGAATGTAATTGAGGCTAATACTCTTATGAGCGGCTTAGGTTTTGAGAATGCGGGTTTAGCGTGCGCCCATGGTATTCATGCAGGTTTTACTGCATTGCCTGAGACTCATAAATATTATCACGGAGAAAAAGTTGCTTTCGGGGTATTGACTCAACTTGTTCTTGAAAACGCTGAACGAGAGGTTTTGGATGAAGTGATGAGCTTCATGTACGAAGTTGGACTTCCACTGACTTTAGCAGAAGTAGGTGTTGCAGCGACGGACAAAAATATAAAAATAATTGCGCATACAACCGCAGTAGATAATAAATTGATTAAGGCTGAACCTTGCGCAGTAACTGAAGAACTTGTTTTTTCAGCAATCAAAATTGCTAATGTACTTGGCGAAAAATACATTAGTGCGCAAGGAAAAGCTGATGAGCAGGAGGCGTTATGCAATTAACAGTTGAGACATTTAAAGTTGAGGACGTGAAGTTCGGCGACAAAACTGAACTTCATGACAGAGTTCTATACATCAATAAAGAAGATATCCTAAATTTTGCGCGGGAAGAAAAAATCTTTGAATCCATGAACGTCGATCTGACGCACCCTGGTGATAAGGTGAGAATCATGCATGTCGTTGATGTGGTTCAGGCGCGCTGCAAATTAGATGATGAAATAGACTGGCCGGGTGTTCTGACCAGTGAATACAGCATTGCAGGACGCGGACGCACCAGGGCGGTTGAAGGTTTTGGTATTGTTCTGTGTCAGAATAATACATATTGGTCGCGCAAATGGGGCTCATTTGATATGTTTGGTCCTTGTGCTCCGAGTAATCCTTTTGCTCAAATACCTCAATTAGTATTGGAGCCCACGGGTGAAGATATTGATTTCAGAGAGTATCGGGAAGCAG